>CALJOJ010000043.1 GCA_937981665.1 uncultured Rubritalea sp. | reverse complement strand
GCAATGGTTTGCTTATCAGCTTCCTTCAGCCAAGATCTCACGATCTTAACCTTGCTGTCTGCTAGTGGTTCTCTCTGCCGAGCCCACAGGGGACTTTAACCCCCAAGTCAGTGTGCCCTGCCGGGCACACACAAAAAAGCCGTCACGGATGATTCCGTGACGGCTTTGTTAAATTATCTAAGGTAGATTACTTAGCGTTACGCTCAGCAGCTTCCTTGATCACCTTCTCAGAGATGTTCTTAGGACATGGCGCGTACTGCGCGAATTCCATTGAGAACTGGCCACGGCCAGATGTCATTGTTCTGAGGTCACCGATGTATCCAAACATCTCTGAAAGAGCTGCCTCTGCCTTGATGCGAACACCGGTAGGAGTAGTCTCTTGCGCTTGGATCATTCCACGGCGACGGTTAAGGTCACCGATGACGTCACCGACGTGATCTTCTGGAGTGAATACATCGAGCTTCATGATAGGCTCAAGAATCTGTGGTCCAGCTTTAGGGATAGTCTGACGATATCCGCCTTTAGCTGCGATCTCGAATGCTACAGCAGAGGAGTCAACCGCGTGCTGTCCACCATCAGTAAGTGTTACCTTAACGTCAAGTAGCGGGTATCCTGCAAGAACACCTTCAACCATTGAAGTTTCGAAACCTTTCTTAATCGCTGGCCAGAATTCTTTAGGAACACTTCCACCAACCACGGTTGATTCGAATTCGAAGCCAGAGTTTGGCTCACCTGGCTCGATCGTGTAGTCGATCTTACCGTACTGACCAGAACCACCTGACTGCTTCTTGTGAGTGTAGCTGTCTTCTACTAGCTTAGTGATAGTCTCTCTGTATGCCACCTGTGGTGCACCTACAGTTACTTCTACGCCGTGAGTTCTTTTGAGAATGTCTACCTTGATGTCGAGGTGAAGTTCACCCATTCCCTTAAGGATGGTCTCGCCTGAGTCATCGTCAGTTTCTACGATGAATGTAGGATCTTCCTTCACCATTTTACCGATAGCTGTTCCGAGTTTCTCAGCATTTGCTTTATCAATAGGAGCAACTGCGATAGAGATAACTGGCTCAGGGAATACCATAGGCTCAAGAGTAGCAGGGTGCTTAGGATCACAGAGTGTGTGGCCAGTCTGTGTGTTCTTAAGTCCTACGAGTGCGATGATGTCACCAGCTTGAGCTTGGTCGAGCTCGATACGGTCATCAGCATGCATCTCTACGAGACGGCCAACACGCTCAGATTTACCTGTGAATGTGTTGAGAATAGTGTCTCCTTTTTTGAGGATACCTGAGTAGATACGAGTGAATGTAAGTGCTCCGTATTTGTCATCCATGATTTTGAATGCAAGTGCGCGGAGTGGTCTGTCAGTAGTAACGATAGCGAATTCGCCAGTTTCTTCACCTTCAGCGTTAACTTCTGGCTGTGGTGGAACTTCAGTAGGTGAAGGAAGGAAGTCAACAACAGCATTGAGCACGTTCTGGATACCTTTGTTTTTGAATGCTGATCCACAGTATGTAGGGAAGAAGTCGAGTGCGATAGTTCCTTTACGGATACACTTCTTGAGGTCGTCCATTGATGGCTCATTGCCGTCTAGGTATTCCATCATGAGCTCATCGTCCTGCTCTACAGCAGTCTCGATGAGTTCCGCGCGGTATTTATTACACTCGTCAACCATGTCAGCTGGAATGTCCTCGAGGACGTAGTTCTCAGGAAGACCTGAATCATCCCAGACCCAAGCTTTCATAGTGAGGAGGTCAACGACACCTTTAAGGTCGTTCTCAGCTCCAATAGGAAGCACCATGATAAGTGGCTTAGCTGCGAGAATAGTTTTGATTTGATCGACAACGCCTAGGAAACTTGCACCTACACGGTCCATCTTGTTGATGAAGATAACACGAGCAACTTCAGATTCGTTAGCGTAACGCCAGTTAGTCTCTGACTGAGGCTCAACGCCACCAGAAGCGCAGAATACACCTACACCACCGTCGAGTACTTTCAGTGAACGGTAAACTTCAACAGTGAAGTCAACGTGTCCTGGAGTATCAATGATGTTGAAGCGGTGATCGTCCCAAAAACATGAAGTAGCAGCAGACTGAATCGTGATTCCACGCTCCTGCTCTTGTTCCATGAAGTCAGTGGTAGCTTCACCATCGTGAACTTCACCAGTTTTATGCACTTTTCCTGTTAGTTTTAGGATGCGTTCTGTAGTAGTAGTCTTCCCCGCGTCAACGTGGGCGAAGATTCCGATGTTTCTGTATTTGCTGAGGTCAGACATAGTATTTTCTTTTGTGTTTTTGTCTAAGCAGTGATTGCTTACCTACTTAGACGTAAAATGATGCGCGTCAATACTAGTATATGCTACATTTGGCAATCCTTCTATTCACTTTTTTCTTATTCATTACGAAGCTGTCGGTAGAAGTTACTTAGAGTCTATGTCTGAGGAACTTTGTCGTATAGGTAAAGTAATTAAAGATGAATGAGTTAGGGGTTGATTAGTAAATAAATGGGAAAGAAATTGTAACTTTTGAAACCATCGCCTTAAATAAGTGTATGAAATTAAAACTACAATTTTCTAAACTTAGTTTGTGTCTCGCGTTTTGCCTGACGGGTGGTGAGCTCAGCGCTGAACCTGCTACCTTGAGTGACTCAGACAGACGGGAACTCCAAGATCAGCTAGATGAGGTTTTAAATGTAGCGAAAAGTACCTCGGAGAAGAGGTTCGTGCGTGCGATGTCTGCATTTCGCTCAGCGATAGATTCAGACTCGGCAGCGTATGAGCTCTATTTAGAATGCTACGAGAGAGTAAATTTCATTGATAAGCAGAAGAGCGGTCAGGATTTTAGAGAGTGGAAGAGGAAGCATAATGACCGTGAGGATCTTACAGAGTTTAAGCGTGTGTTAAGACATCAGTTGAACTGGCTTCTCTTGAGTATTGAGGCTTCTGCTAAGCCTGAGGATATCTACCAGTTTTCAGATAAAGCGGTGAAGAAGATTGATACCATCATGTCTGAGCTAGAGCAGCTTAAGTCTCAACAAAAAATTCTGAGCCGGAGTGTACTTAGTTCTGTTTATGCTAAGGCATTTGACATTAATGGCTTAGAAGCGGATGGGTGGCCGCTGTCCCCGACTGATATTACCAATGTTTATGAAAATCTAGTGATGCCTCCTATCAGAGATGAAGGAAATGCAACGAGACTTCGGGCTGCATGGATTAAGCGTATCAAGCAAGTGGGGCAAATGAAGTTGGAATGGTCAAACACTCCTGAATCTAATAAGGTAGGGATAAAAAAAGAGACGGAGGCTCCAGACTATGTGAAGTGGCTCGATGATGGCTATCTGAAGCTTCTCTGGAGCATGGAGAAGGATTGCTATGCGGTGGGTGATGAGGTGACTGCGTCTCGTAATATGCTGACGCACGTGAAGAAGCATATTAAGCATAAGCTCTCGCTGGAGTGGGTGAAGGAGCTTGAAGGTATTATAAACTCTGGCGGTGAGGCTGAAGTGATAGAACCGAGTACCTCTAGTGAATAAGGAATAGAGGTTGCCTATTGTCAGCTCTGGGTTTATCCATAGCTGAGTATGAAATCAAATTATACAGAGCATTCATTTGGCGGTCGCGCGCGTCCTAGGACACCCAGCTTTGCAGGTGCTCCAGTTACTAAATGGTTGCTTATCGTCTTAGCTGTATTGTTCTTGCTAGATGTCAGTGGACGAGGCTCGGATTCTCTAGGGTATATTTCACCATACGCGGCACTTGATGGTAGCGTGTTGGTTCAGATTTGGCGTTGGATCACCTATCCAATGATAAATCTTAATGTCGGTGAATGGTTGTTTTCGATGATCGTGTTATTCTCGTTTGGTAAACTATTAGAGCCGGCTTTAGGTTCTCGTAGGTATGCAGTTTTGTTAGGTTTTACGACATTAGCAGGAGCGCTTGTCTATGCTGTGATGAGTGCGGTTACTGTTAGTCAGTTGCCTCTTTCAGGTGCTAGTGGTTTAGCTATTGTTATTCTAGTTGCGACCGCTTTGCTCTATCCTGAGCAGAAGGTACAGCTGATGATCCCTCCTGTTCCTCTGAAGCTTAAAAATTTAGTCATTGGTCTGGTCGGGATCATGGTGGTGATGGCGATCCCTCAGCGCGCAGATCCTGCGAATACCCTAGCTCAGCTAAGTGCTATCGGAGTAAGCTTCTTCTGTTTGAAAAATAAGCATTGGTTAGACCTCAGGGGGAATAAGTCAGCTAAAAAAAGTACACCGAGCAAAAGTAAACGAGCTAAGAAGCTTGTCGGTATGAAACCCCGGACTATTTTGAATTTAAAAGACAGTAAGCGTGAGGCCGAGATTAATGAAATTTTAGACAAGGTTTCAGCTGAAGGAATAGGAGCACTTACCGAAGACGAGAGAGAACTTTTAAAATTTTCATCAAAGAAATGACTGATCAAGAAATGATGGAGTGCGCCGCTCCAGAACAGCAATTAGAGCGACTCAGAGCTATTATGCATCGCTTGCGTGCTCCAGGTGGCTGTCCATGGGATGCTGAGCAGACGCACGAGAGTATTATTTCTAACCTCATCGAGGAGGTTTATGAAGTGGTAGATACGATCAAGCGAAAAGACCATAAGCACCTCGAAGAAGAGCTCGGTGATCTATTGCTCCAAGTGGTGTTCCACTCAGAAATAGCTGAGGGAGCCGGTCACTTTGACATGAACGATGTCGCAGGCGGTATTTCAGAAAAACTCATTCGAAGGCATCCGCATGTCTTTGGCGATAATGCGAACAATGTTGACGACACGGATGGAGTTCTCAATCAATGGGATGCGATCAAGCGCCAAGAGAAGGGGAGCGAGGAGAAGCCTTACCTCCACGGTGTCGGCGATGGGCTACCGGGTATGCTGAAGGCAGCGAAGCTACAGAAGAAGGCTGGTAAAGTGGGGTTTGATTGGAAAAATGCGAAATCGATACTCGCTAAAGTCCGAGAGGAACTAGAAGAGGTAGAAGAAGCCTTTGAAAACTATCAAGAAGGTGGTGAGGTGCCAGATGAGCTAGAAGCAGAGATCGGTGATCTTCTCTTCGTCTCAGTAAATGTAGCGCGCAAGCTGGGCGTGGATCCAGAAGTAGCCATCGACCGCACCAACCACAAGTTTCTCAGCCGCTTCGGTAAGCTAGAAGCTCGCCTGAAGGCAAAAGGAATCTCACTCCAAGATGCGACGATGGAGCAAATGGATGCAGAGTGGAATCAAGCTCGAGACGAAGATCAGGGCAGAGTTTAGCGGAGCTAAAGGCAAGGTTTTTAACTAAGCCCAGCCTATGGACTTGCAAAGAGATGGAAGCTGGTGCAGAAGTTTGTTGTTCATGGATCCTATATTGGCAAATCATCAGGCAGACTTTGCGCTTAACTTTCTCTCTCTTTTTTTAGAGGGAGCTCCCTATATTTTGTTAGGGACGTTGATTAGTGGATTTATTGATGTCTACATGCCGTCCTCGCTGATGGATAGGTTGGTGCCGAAAAACAAATTTGCGGCGATCTTTAGTTGTGGCCTGATGGGACTCATTTTACCTGTCTGTGAGTGCGCGGTAGTGCCGGTGATCCGTAGATTAGTCTCTAAGGGACTACCTATTAGCTGTGCGTTTACTTATATGTTAGCTGCACCGATTGTGAATCCGATCACTATCTGGAGCACCTGGCACGCGTTTAGTGAGCAGGATCAATGGTGGGTCGTGCTTTCTCGAATAGGTATGGGCTATGGAGTCGCTGTGCTGGTAGGAATCATACTGTTAGCGCTTCCAGTGGAAAAGGTGCTGAGAGATTCTATTTTAAAGACCCTTCGCTCGGTGAAGGATAAGAAGGCAAAAAGCGCAGAAGATGAAACTTGCTGCGGCCATGATCACGACCACTCACAAGACCATAGCCACTCTCATGACTGTGGACACGATCACGCACATGACCATGATCACAGTAACGCGAATGAAGACGAGGGCTGCGGCCATGATCATTCACATGCTCACAGTCATTCTCACGCTCATGATGGTGGTAACAACCGTATTGTGATGGCGATGCGCTCAGGTGTGCAGGACGCCATGGATGTAGCGGTGTATTTCTCAATAGGTGTCTGCCTGACAGCGATGTTTAATATCTGGTATGTAATGAACCAGGAGATGATGGCGGAGCACTTAGATAGTATCTGGCTAGAGACAGGCGGCATGATGGCATTAGCCTTTGTGCTCAGTTTATGTAGTACCTCAGATGCATTCATGGCGGCTACTTTACGCGGAGTCGGGATAGGCTCTAAGATGGCATTTATGGTTCTCGGACCGATGCTCGATGTGAAGCTGCTGTTCCTCTACCAGACGGTGATGCGGAAGAAATTCTTGACCTGCCTCGCTGTCGGCTTATTCGTGCTGATCGGCCTACTTTCTGTAGCTTGGGAGAAGTTCGAACCATTCAGAGAAGTACTGAATAATAAAGCTAGCGTAGAACTGACTGTTTCTAATGAAGGAGGTGTGGAGTGAAGATAGTAGAACGTAGAGTGATGAGCGTGGTGCTAGTTTCTATTAGCGTGCTGCTCTTATACTATTACCAGCATGATAAGCTGGCGAACTATCTCAAAGATAGATTTCACATCTATGTCCTGCTAGGTGGTCTCGTGGCGATGACCATGGGGGTCTTTAGTTTTCTAACAGCTGGGATAGAGGGTGACTGTGACCATGATCACGGTGATGATGAAGATGAAGGCTGTGAGACTCACGAACACGCCAGTGATATGAATCCTTTTGTAGGACTAGCCATCGTGCTGATGCCTATTTTCTGTTCGCTAAAGTGGACTACGCACGAGATTAGTGATGCGCGTCAGGATGCGCTTAGTGAGATTGATGTTAGCTCCGCAGATTTTGCCTTTAATCAATTACCTCCATTCACGATAGAGACACTAGATAAGGCAAAAACGAAGGCTCCCGATGGTGCTTATCAATTAAATATTTTTGAGCTGTTTTTTACCGCTGGTGACACGGTGCAGGAGAAGGTAGTCAATGGGTTATACGTAGAGACTGAAGCGAAGCTCAGAAATGAGCCTACTAGAAATACTAATGGTAAGCGGATGCGCTTGTTCAGGCTGATGATGAATTGCTGTGCAGCGGATGCGCAGGCGGTTCCTATGACGATTGAATTTGATGGAGACACTCCAGACTTCGCTCATAATAGCTGGGTCCGAGTGGCTGGTATCATGAGCTATGAGCGTGAGGGTGGTGTGGTTTATCCGTTGCTCAAAGTGAAGCGTATCGAGGAGATTCCCGTGCCTGCTGGCGAATGGAGTGAAGGGATGACGAAATAGTTTCCCTCAGTAGCTTCATTTTTTCATTGAGCTAGCTGGCTAGTGGTTTATTGGTTTAACCATGTTTAACAAAGACTGGCATGATAATATAAGTGTGCTTTTACACGGTGAAGGTACGACATTTAAGTCATTAGATATATGGTGGCAGTTGGCCGTCGCGGGTATTATGCTTGCTGGACTCTTATTGATTTCAGTATTGGTTTATCTATTTGTTCATCGCGTATTAGTGCGTATTTTTAAGAAGATAGGCGCTGCTACTAAGAATACCTGGGATGACGCACTGATGCGAGGCAGGTTTTTCAAGTGGTTATCGATACTGCTTCCGGTCATTTTTTTTTGGCATATGATACCATTCATCTTTGAGGAGACGAGTAAGGTGAGTGCGGTAGGATCTGTGCTCAGGGTGATCAGTGAAGTGTTACTTATTTTGCTGAGTTTGTTTTCGATCAACTCGGTCTTAAATACGATCGATAGGATTTATCGTAAGTACGAAGTGTCTCGTGAGTTACCGATGAAGAGTTTCTTCCAGGTGATTAAAATTATTCTTCTTATCGTGGCGATGATTATGATCATTGCTACGATCATTGGTAAGTCTCCGCTGCTCTTGTTCTCTGGACTAGGCGCGATGACGGCTATCTTGATTTTGATTTTCAAGGATTCACTACTTGGCTTCGTGGCTGGGATTCAGCTATCGGCTAATAAAATGGTGGCACGTGGTGACTGGATAGAAATGCCAAAGTTTGGTGCTGACGGTGAGGTGATGGAAGTAGCTCTCACAACGGTGAAGGTCAGAAACTGGGATAAGACAATTACAACAATCCCTACGTATTCATTGATTGCAGATAGTTTTAAAAACTGGCGTGGAATGAGCCATAGTGGGGTGCGGAGGATTAAAAAATCTCTCATGCTTGATATGGGTACAGTGAAATTTCTCGATGACGAGATGGAGGAAAGACTGAAAAAGGTATCATTGCTAAAGAATTATTTCGAAGAGAAGGAAGCAGATATCGATGAGTGGAATGAAGAGCGGAATGCTGCTCCAGATGACCTTATCAATGCACGAGCTCTTACGAATGTGGGGACGTTTAGAGCGTATGTGAATGCCTATCTAAAAAGCCATCCTAAGATCTCTCAGACGAATACTGTGCTAGTTCGCTTGTTACAAGCTAGTGAGCATGGCTTACCTTTAGAAATCTATGTTTTCACGAATGATAATAACTGGATTGAGTACGAGCGTATTCAGTCAGATATTATTGATCACTTTGTGGCGATCATGGGCGAGTTTGGTCTGCGCGTGTTCCAGAGCCCATCGGGTGCTGATGTAGTGAGCTTGTCGGTTAAATAAAATTTGATGTAAATAGCTTTGAGGGATTAACTCTGGCGTGTAGGGGTAAGGTTTCTTATCATAACGAGACAGGGTCTACGAATAGCTTGGCACACGATGCTGTGCTGGCTGGTGCTAGATTCGGATGTAGGCTCTGAATTTTATTATAGAATGTCTCTAGCGGTTGGGATGGTAATCGTTGGCGTGACTCGGGAACTCTTAGAGAGCTGGAATATGCGAGTGATATCCAAAGAATAGAAAGCTAGATCTTATTAGCTAAGAGTGTGGAGCGCTATTTCTGGAAGACATGAGAACCTGACTCTGATGCCAGTAGTGCCCAGTCCTCTAGAGACGTATACGGTGCTTTCGCCTTGTTCGTATTTACCGTAGATATATTTTTTGCCGAACTTCACTGTCCTCGGCGCGTAGCCAATGAAAGGGACTCGGCATTGACCGCCATGAGTGTGACCAGAGAGCTGGAGGTGATGACCGTGATGCTTAAGCATGGTGTCAAAGTAGTCTGGCTCGTGAACCATCGTTATCAGAGGTGCATTATTAGGAATGCCTTTGAGGGTGGCTACTGGGTCTGGATTTCCTAGCCAGATGTAATCCGTGGCTGCGATGTAGAGTGACTCACCTAGGATGCTGAGCTTGGTATTCTCGTTGATTAGAAAATGGATTCCATTTTTTTCAAAGAGATTTTTGTAATAGCTCCCGTCGGCTGTCCAGCCATCGTGGTTTCCCATACAGGCATAGATTCCATGCTTAGCCTTCAGCTTAGACAAGAGAGTGAGCATGGGAGTGATGCCTGTGGTGTCATGGTCGACGAAGTCTCCGGTGAGGAAGATGAGGTCTGGTGAGATTTTATTTACTTTCTCAATGACTGTTTCGAGCAGGTCTTCGTCCTTATCTGGCTTGTAGTGAAGGTCTGTTAGATGGACTACTTTTAGTCCTTTGAGCGCCTCAGGTAGATTGGGGACTCTGAGATTACTTTTAGTAGTCCATGAGATGTTTGGCTCTACGAGAAAGGCGTCAGCTAGGCAGAGACCCATAGTTCCGTAGATGAACTTCCTGCGTGTGAGGAAGGTTTTCTTGGACTGGATTTCTTTATTTTCAGCGTCGCTCATGATTGCTTACTTAGGGAGGAAGTAGTCTTGTTGCTTATCAGAAATAGGCATGTTTAGCTGCTGCATGACGGCTAGCATGTCTTCCCATAGTTTGCGTTTGTCCTCAAGGGCTTCGTTGTTCAGCAGATAACTAGGTAGATAAGTCACTCTCACTGACGCTGGACTCTGGGGGATGGTATGAAATTTTCCTCTTAGTTGATCAATGTCGTTTTCAGAGTCTAACAGATGCTGTGAAGTGGCTGTTCCCAGTGAGATGATGACCTTTGGCTGAACGATGTCGATCTCAGCTTGAATGAATGGGGTGAATGCTTGGATCTCTTCCTCATTAGGCTTACGGTTCGCGGTGGATTGGTTCGGCATCGATGGCCGGTATTTCACCAGATGGGTGATGTAGACCTGCTCGCGCTGGAGTCCCATTGCTTTTAGGATGCCATCTAATTTTTTACCCGCTGGGCCTGCAAATGGAAAGCCTTTGGTCTCTTCATTGAAGCCAGGGGCATCGGTGATGAACATGATATCCGCTTCAGGGTTGCCTCCTGAGAATACAAGTATTTCACGCAGTGATCCGAGTGCCTTAGCTGCTGTCCAATGCTTAGCTTGAGATGTGAGTGATGCGATCTTTTCTGCTGGCGTGTTGCCTATGACTTGGAGTGCTTGTGATGTCGCTGGAGTAGGCTCTGGTGCAGGACTTGAGTTTGGCTGAGTTTGAGAGGTTGAGGGAGTAGTATTTTCAGAAGGTGATGCAATGCTATCTGCAACTGTTACTTGCGACGGGTGTTTCTTGTACCCCTTGGCGACGAGGAAGAACTCGCGGAGGACTTTACGCGCAGTTTCATCTAGGTGCACATGTGTTTCCCCCTTGCGCTCTATCTGCTGGAGGTATTCGATGAGTGGCTGCACGTTCGCTGACATGAAAGTAGAATCACTGAGCGTGGGGGGATAGTCAAGCGTGTGAATGAAGCAAATGGTTTCTGGCTAAATTCAAAGCTTATTTTAGGTTCTTGATGTTCCATGCGCACCAGCGCTCTCCTTCCGCGTATTCATCAGATCCGCCCCAGTTCTCTGTGAGGGAGATCCATTGCTTCATGGCTTGCTCGAAGTATTTTTTAGCGACTTCTTTTTGACCTGATGTGGATGCTTGCTGGCCGATGTCACCGTAGATGATGGCAACGATTCTTCTGGCTGATGCTTCACGTTTACCCGCACCTTGGGTAATGAGCTTGATGAGGTGTTGGGCAGATTTCTGACCGTCTGTGATAGATGCTGCAGGGGTGATCTGCATAGATGACCGTACCCAGTAGAGTGATGCGAGACGGTAGTCTGCTTCTCTATCTGTGAGGTTTTCTTTCTGAAATTTATCTACCTTGGCAATGGTGGAGTCGATGATTTCCATCGCCTTGGTGCGTTCGCCATGTTCCCAGTGGATGAATGCCTGTGACCCGTCAGCTTCCGCTGTTAGAAGAGAGCTTCCGCCGCCCTTCTTAATGTGATCACGGGCTAGAGTGAGGATTTCGGATGCTTTAAATAGCTCACTATCTCTGATGAGAGACTCTGCTTCTAGGAGCTTTACTTCAGCGTATAGGAGGTGAGGTTTTTTGATTTTTGGATTTTCCTCTAATAGTGAGTTGATACCAGCAAAAGCACGTTTCCTGAGGTCGTTGGCTTGGCCTACACTAGAGCCTCCTTCACTGAGGAGGGCTCCATCAAGACAGGCTTGGATGAACTTTGTTCTGAGCTTCGTGTTAGAAGGTACAGCTGCGACAACCTTCGAGAGGTCATCGGCTGCTTTGTGGTAAAATTTTAGTGATTCGCCTGGGTTCTCAGAAGCTGCGATCTCAGCATCTAGGAGGTTCATCATTGCTGAATAATACGTCGCTTTGTCAGGGGTAGTGGTCATCTCTGGGATGATCTCCTTTGCTTTCTTGAGGTATTCTTGAGCTTCTGTGAGTTTACCAGATTTTGAGCAAGTTGTCGCTAGGTTGAACCAGAGGCGAGCTTTGATTTCTGGCTTGTCATTCTCAAGTCCAGCCGCTTTCCAGTCTATGTTGGTAAAGTCAATTTTCTCTACGAGTCCGAGTCCGCTGTATGCTTGAGCTAATCGAATGCGGAGTTTGGCTACGATGGGAGCATTCTCTGTGACTGGCTCTAACTTTGTGATGAGCTCTTCCCATTTTTGAGCGACATCGAGAGTGCGGGCTGACTGGTTTTCCAGGTCACTGAGGACGGAGTTGTTTACTTGCCATTTCATGGCGTAAACGTCTTGAGTGATGTCCAAGGAGGTCAGCATCGAGTATTGCCAGAGTTTTCTGTCTTCTTGGTTCTCCTGCTGGAGAGTCTTGACGCGTTTTCTTAGGTTCTTGATCTGTCCGTTATTAGAGCCTAGCTCAGAAGCTGTTTCAGCTTGCTTTTGCTCAAGCTGTTCAGTTAATTGCTTGAGTTGTTGCTGTAGAGCAGTTCTTTCTTGAGAGATGAATGCGTTATCTTCTTGAAGAGCTGTTTTCTCTAAAATGGTATTTTTTTCGAGAGCAGTGAGCTTTTGCTCGATTTCATCTTTCTGAGTATAAAAGGTAACGGCACAGGCTATGCTAGCTAGACTCATAGCAATCCATAAGAATGGCTTGCGTGGCTTTTGGGTTATTTCTGAAGAAGGAGCGAAAAGTATTACGTTCTCTTCATTAGGTAATATCTCAGTTAATTCTGTTTTCTTTTCAGAGTCCTTTTCAGGCGTTGGTGATTCGTCACTCATTAGAGGTCGCAAATTAGCTTAGTATCTCTCATTTTCCAACTTGTTTTAAGTTAAGTATCGATAAATTAATAAAGGATGGCTTAGTGTTGGGGTTAATGAGCTGATTAGAGCTGAGGCATAAGAAGGTATGCGCCAGCGCGATTATAGAGATCGGTGAGCCTAAGCTTCACTTTAGCATCTTTTGGGGTCATTTTCTTACAGTGGGTAAGGTCGTTGTAGAATATAGCTTTTAGCTGCTTAGCTAAGGTGGAGCTAAGCACGTGTATGTTGGATTCATCATTAATGAAATAGCTTCTGTCATCAAAGTTCGCAGAGCCAGCGATGGTGAGGTGGTCATCGATGATGATGAGCTTGGCATGGACGAGTGAAGTCTGGTATTCATAGATTTCAGCTCCAGCTTCCATGAGTTCTGGCCAGTAGATTTTGGATGCTTCACGGAGAATCTTTGAGTCTATAGGGTCACCAGGTACTATTATTTTTACATTCACTCCGCGAGAGACTGCGCGCTTGATCGCTTCTCTAAGTGGCGTGTTCGGGGCGAAGTATGCGTGCTCGATGAGGATGGATGATTTAGCGGCATCGATGGCGAGAAGGTAAGCAGCTCCGATGGTGTCGTCGCGTTCTCTTGGAGCTCCCATGGTGTTTTGCACGCTCATGCTACCAGTATTATTGAGTGTAGGGTAATAGTCAGGGCCGGTGAGGGTGACGCCGGTGAGTTCCTTCCAGTTATCTGAGAAAATAGCCTGCATATCACTGACTGCTTTGCCTGTAACCTTGAACATATTGTCACGCCATTCTGAGATGTTAGAGGCATTTCCCATCCATGAGTTGGCATAGCCTGCACCACCTGTGAAGCCTACTTTGCCGTCTACTACGAGGATTTTTCTATGGTCACGATTGTTAATGTGGTATGGTCTTAAAATGTTTAGCTTGCGGTACCATTGAAGCTCACAACCAGAATTTACTAGGATGTCAGTGCATGTTTTGCCGAGCTTACGTGAGCCTATACCGTCTAGAATGATGTGGACCTTGACACCCTGTTGAGCTTTTTTAGCAAGTTCTAGGCAGAAGAAATAGGTTTCGGTTCCACTGACGACAGCGAAGCTCTCGAAGGTGATTGATTTTTTAGCATTTCGAACGGCTTCACGCATTTTTGGGAAAAAGGAATCACCATTCACTAGGGGAGTGACGTGGCTGTTATCATGCCATTTTGCCTTTGAAACTTTTGCGAGCTCTTGCTTAAACTGCGTGGAGGTAACTCCCGGAGCAGCTTTATCTAAGTGTTTAAAAGCACTTGGTTGGAGCTGGGCGCACTGAGTTAGGAATAGGCTGAGACAGGCTATTGCTAAGTGGTGGAATTTAAGAAGTGAACGCATTGAGGTGAGGTTTACTGTCAAATTACTTGTAGCGCAAGCCATAGAGAGTACTTTTAATAAAATGAATCACGTTGAGTTAGATAAACAGTATTGTTGGCACCCATTTACCCCTCAGAGTGAGTGGACTGCGCTCGAGTATGAGCCGATCATGATAGAGAGTGGTGATGGTGTCTGGCTACGTGATGCTGAAGGAAAGACTTATATAGATGGAAATAGCTCTATATGGACGAATATTCATGGGCATAGTCATCCGTATTTAAATAAGGCAATAGCAGCTCAGTTAGAGAAGATTGCTCATAGTTCGTACTTGGGTTTTGGGCACCCCTTAGCATCTGAGTTGGCGGCGAAGTTAGTCTCATTTTTTCCAGAAACGGATCTTCAACGAGTGTTTTTCTCAGATAATGGATCTACGGCAGTGGAGTGCGCTATGAAGATGGCTCTCCAGTATAGGCTCCAAAATGCTGAGCCTGAGAGGACTGAATTTGTAGCATTTGTGAATGGCTATCACGGAGATACACTGGGGGCTGCTTCGCTAGGTGGAGTGGAGGCATTTTTTGCGCGGTTTAGGAAATTTGGACTGACGGTGCATTTCGTTAGAGATCTTGTTGAGTTACGAGAGTTACCTGATTTAGATAAAATCGCAGGCGTGGTCATAGAGCCGCTGGTGCAGGGAGTAAACCAGATGCATGTCTGGCGGGATGGTATGCTAGCCGAGCTCCGAGCGTGGACTAGTGAGCAGAGAATCCACTTGATCCTCGATGAGGTAATGACTGGTTTTGGGAGAACAGGAACGATGTTTGCATGCCAGCAAGAGGGCGTGGTGCCAGATTTCCTATGTCTGGCTAAGGGTTTAACTGGAGGGTATATGCCGATGGCGGCGACGTTGGTGACGGAAGAGATTTATAATGGCTTTCTTGGGGGAGCTGAGCGGGCATTTTACTATGGCCATAGCTATACGGCTAATCCATTAGGCTGCGCCGCAGCTCTTGCTAGTTTGGAGATATTTGAGCAGGAAAACACGCTCGTAGGGGTAGAGGAGAAAGCTACTTATCTTGCCTATAAACTAAGTCATTTAGCGAATGAAAGTAAGCATGTGAAAGAGGTGCGGCGCTGCGGTCTTATAGCGGGAGTGGAACTGCATACTGATCTTGCAGGAATGGGTGGTGAAGTTTGTGTGGCGGCAAGGAAGTATCAGTTATTGACTCGACCTATCTTAAATACGATCGTGCTGATGCCTCCGTTATCGATTAAGCGTGATGAAATAGATATGATGGTGGCTGCTGTAGAGCAGGCTATTCGTGATGTGCTGTAATATTAGCATTTAATATTTGACTAAATCGTAAGTATGCAAGAAAGTTTCTGTATGAAGCTTGAAAATAATGTTCCTAAAATGCTCTTCAAATCAATGCGTTCTTTTGCGCCAGTTCTAGTATGTGGAGGATGTGCGCTATGGCTTAGCTCTTGTGTTTATGCACCACCTCTTACGCAAATAGTCCCTAAAGCAAATGGAGGAGTGTCTGACGGAACATCTGACTTGAGAGCTGCACAGTTCAATAAGGATTTTGCAGCTGCTATTATAGCAGCTGATAAGGTGGTGGTGCGAGAGCATTCTCATTCATCAGATTTAGCTAACTTAGTTAGTTCTTCAAAAAATGCGCCAAAGTACACCTACATTGAGAAGAGTTTGAACTTTAACGAGCGCATGACGTTCGTGAGTGAGCTGTCAGAGCTTAGCGGTCGAGCTACGAGAATCACAACTGAGTGTTTGTTTGAGCCACATCATAGTATTGAACTTTATAAGGGTGGTAAGCTCACAAGTGTGATGGGTCTTTCCTACAACTGTGGGGAAATTCAATGGACTGGCTCATCAGTACCAGCTTCTGGAGATATGTTTGATGCTGTGACTCCGCTGCTAAAGCGATCCGGCATGAAAGTGCATCGAGACTGGCGGAGTAAAGCTCAGGCCAAGCTCGGAGGTGGTGCTACTGGCACAACAAGAGCTACAGATGGTAGCATAGAAACTGTAGTAGCTCCTACTACGCCAACAGCAAAGTGGGTGCCTGGGCAGAGAGGTAAGAAAGTAACAAATCCATTTACAGGAAATCCTGTGGATGTAGAAGGGATACCATCTGGTGTGAAAGTGAGAGACCCTCATGACACCAACACTAAGCATGTTTTCCGGGTTCCTGCTCTGTAGGAATATTAGTGATTATTTAACTGGTTAGAAAAACGGATTATTCTGAATTTCTAGCCCAACGCTGGTACTTGGGCCGTGGCCATTAAGTATCAGCGTTTTTGGTTTAAGGCTGAGGATGTTCTTGCGGATGTTTGTGATCCCTTGCTCGTAGAGAGATGGGACTATGCCTCCGATAGAGCCTGCAAATATAGCGTCTCCTAGGATACAGATAGGAGTCTCTAGTCCCTCAACTAAGTAAGCTACAGCTTGTGGGTGGTGACCAGCTACATCGATCGTACTGAGGGTGAGGTTTTTGAATTGGAGCTTCTTGTTAGGTTCTAAAAGTTGGCAGTCTTTGACGTAGCTGATGAGTGAATTTTTACAGCCAGTATGGTCTGCATGAGGGTGGGTGATGAAGAGATGTTTTTCTTTATCTGGATGAATGGCTAGAAAATTAATACATGAATGAGCATCTGTGCCAGTGTCGAAAATAAGAATGTGCTCGTCGCCTTCGATGGCGAATGCATTGACCCCAAGGTGGCCGAATGGAGAGGTAAAGGTGTGGACCTCAGCTGGTAAGACAACATCAGGGCTGTATGTAGAATGTAGAAGTAGCTTCTGAGTATCTAGACCAAGTGGGGAAGACAGTGCTGTAATGATTTCTGAATCAAATTCCCCTGCAAGACAGCGATCTAGTTTGGTTTTGTCTAGATTGAGTGAGCTGGTATCGAAGTTAGTTCCTCGAATGGCTTTAGTTAGAACGTCATTGAAGTCATCTTCTAGCATGGGTATTTTGGGTTAGATTTTTATTATGTAGAATGAGTTATACCATTTTTAGTTTGAAATAGGGCTTAAATGATTTCTAAATAGCGTTTAGTTCAGAGCGAATATACGAGTTGCTAAATAATGAGCGGAAGCCTTGCGCTTTGCTCCACCATTCTTTGAGAACCTCCTCGATCGCACTTTCTAAGTCCTCAAGC
>CALJOJ010000042.1 GCA_937981665.1 uncultured Rubritalea sp. | reverse complement strand
GATCATAAAATGTTACTAAATCTGCAAAATGAGACAAGATACGCTGAACAGCTAGCTCTGCTGTGAACCGCCTTGCTACGGAACCGTATGGCAGGTGGTGTGAGAGGGAAGTGAGGGTGACCTCACTCCCTACTCGATGTTCTTCTCTGGAAGCGTAATCAGTTAATATCTGAAATACAAAGGTGGAATAATAGTCTCGATGGTAGGTGCTGAGCTGTTGTCTTTAGTAACGATAGCGGTCACGACGTCATTGATAAAATCTACTGCGACGTTAGACTTCTCAACAGTGGTGACATGAGAGAGTTGTCTAAAGATCTGGCCTGTCTGCCGGTCTTGGATATGGCGGTAGTGTTTTTGTTTTTCAGTCTCGATAAATTCATAGGTGCCTGAACTGCCATCTTTGGTGAGTGTGACTTGTTTCTTAGTTGGCTCGCCTAGTGCCTGATTCACCTCTGTGATGGTCATACCGATGGCAACCTGTTTATTTGCGATGAGTTTGTTGACGTTTAGCTGCCTATGGTAGAGTTTTTTGAGATTTTCTACGAAATTAGGGTCTTTACTGGCGACACTATTCGGGCTGACCCATCCTTTGAGTTTCCCGTACTTACCTTTAGCTGATACACGGTAAGCTTTTTCAGTCATCGCGATGAGTTGGACCGGCGCACCGGCTGAGAGTGAGCCTAACTTCCTACTCTTGATCCCTGTTTTTGAGGCGTATAGAGCTGTGTCTTTGGCAACTAGTAGCTGAATAGGGCTTGGATAGTTCTCTAGAGATAAGACATCTGGATCAGTATTCAGGGTGGTACTGGATGCACGTTGATTAGAAAACTGGGCAGAGACGATGGGAGATATGATAGCTAAGCTAAGTGTGGCTAGCGTAAAAGAAGTCGCGAGTGTTTTTACCATGGTAGCAGGAGGTGATTAGATTATTAGCTATACACTACTCATTATAAGGGAAAAAAACAATGGGAGTTTCTGAAATAGAGAAAAAAGATGAATTGAGGAGCATTTTTCCTGTAATAGAGGGCTAGAGTAATTAGTATCCTTATAGATGGAAAAAGACAGTCAGGATATACGGGTGAAGAAAGAGGACGTACTAGAGGCGCTGGAAGTGGATGAGGTGCAAGATAGCTCGGATTTAAAAGGTGGGGAGGAAGAGGAGAAGCAGGCTGATTCTAAAGTGGATGATGTACTGATGAAATCTACTGCCTTAGTAGTAGTGAAGACGAAGAGAGGAAGTAAGTTTATTTTACGTAGTGGACTAGCTATTGCTGTATTACTAGCTGTGATGCCTTTGATTGGTGAGCTTGGAAGTACGAATCCTAAGACTACGGGAACATTTGGATTATGGCTCAATTTCTTAGGTGGATTTCACCCAGTGTTTTTGCATCTGCCAATTGGCGCTTTGGCGCTCGTGATCTTGATGGAGGTGTTCGGTATCTTTTCTAAGAAGAACAGAGTGAATATGACACTGGCTCTGGCGTTCTGTGCAGGCTGTTCAGTCTTGGCTACGATCTTTGGATATTTCCTCTACCTTGGTGGTGAATACCAGAGCGATTTAATGGAAGAGCATAAGCGTGATGGTATTATTTTTACCATTCTTCTAATACTAACATTTTTGCTACGCTACTGGATGCAGTACAGTGATAAGAAGTGGATTAAATGTAGCTACCCTGTGATGTTATTTCTCTCTGGAGGGATGATGATGAGTGCTGGTCACCACGGCGGTCAGGTGACTCATGGCGACCCTCTTGATGCTTTACCTAGCAAGATACAAGCAGCGAGAGATGAAAAGGCAACAATCTCTGATCCGGTTGTGTATGCAGAAATCGTGCATCCTATCATCGAGGAAAAATGTGTCAGTTGTCACGGCCCAGATAAAAATAAAGGTGAACTAAGAATGGATTCTATAGCACATATGTTGTCTGGTGGTGATGCTGAAGAGTGTTTAGTAAAAGGTGATGTTAAAGCTAGTTACATGATCACTTCTATGGAGCTACCAGTTGGTGATGAATACCGTATGCCTCCAGAAGATAAGCCACAAATCACACCGAATGAACTGAAGGTTCTTAAATGGTGGGTAGAGATAGGTGCGCCTGAAACTGAGAAGCTCAGCGAAGTGGAGGCTTCAGATGAGATCAAAGCGGCGATTCAAGCGATTACTGTTGGCGAATAGTCTCTGTTAGATTTACTTCGCCTGCAGCTCTTTCTTTTTGAATGGGTGAAATTCTACTAAGATCTCTGAGTGATAGATATCAGATGGTGCCACGACTTTTTCTTCTTTATTGAGTCTACTTACTGAACCAAAGCGAGCTTCGATAAGTGCCTTCACCTTTGGGTGCTCTAGATTGTAGTCTTTTACTTGCTTAACAGGGCAGAGTTCTATGTCCGCAGCTTCCTTGTAGATTTTCCATACGAGCTCTGAGCAATAGAGGGTATTGTCTGACCATTGGAATCTACCGTCGTAGTTGTTGCCCACATGTTTTTTTCCCAAATAAGAGACTTAGCTAAAGTAGCTTCATCGAAGCCAGGGTGATCTTTGATTCTCTTGAACTCGTGCTTAGCGAGTGAGCCGCCACGTTTTAAGTAAGCATCAAGAGTGATTATCTGGACTGGCTGAACAGCCTCAAGCACCATTGGCTTGCCATCCTTTAGATAGATGACGGCGGTATGAGTCCAAGGTGACTTGGTGGCAGCTTCTACCGCGATGGCCTGTGTGCCTTTGGTTTTAGAGAAGATAATGTCACCATTTTTCCATTGTGCATTAAGCGTAGTAATGAGTGCTAGAAACAATAAAGAAATACGATAAATCATAGTAATAAGTTAGTATGGAGATTTTTTTTAATCAAGTAGGGAATAGATTACCAGTCGTATTTATCTAAACTAGTGAGAGGTCCTATAAAATGTGAGTTATCTCCTCGCTTCTTGTGTTTATAACTATAGCCATAGCGATGTGGCTAACTAATCAGAAATCATTTCTAACAATTACTAATATTTTAATACCGTTCTTTATGTTTAAACGTTTATTCACAGCTATCACGCTCTTAAGTGTGAGCCAGATGGTTATCTTTGCAGAGTCTAGCAAGGATGCAGCCCACTTAACAAATGATATTGATTTATGGTTTCTCAGTAAGCAGAAGATCATCAAGAAGTTTCCAGTGTTCTCTTGGGAAAAAGGTTCTAAAGAGAACACTTATTTTCACAAGAGTGATGGGCTTACCTTATGGGAAGAGAAAGTTCACCACATGGATTTGGTGGAGGCTCATGGCACAGCGAGCGAACTTGAAATCACTATCATTAGTCAAGATGCAGCACGGGCAATGAATAAGAAAGCATTTGATGCGCAGGCGATGGCTTGGAATAAGTTAATCACTGATAAACTGGCTTCTAAAGGTAAGGGGATGGCTACCATTGCATACGGATCTATTAAACATAGCCGGCTCGCGTGGAAGCATGGTGAGTCTGTTGTTATTCTTTCGGCTCACTATGGGGATCTGCCAGATCGTCTTGTGCTGACCTTTTATGAGCAGGATAGAGGACTGGTTAAATTAAAACTTAAAGGACAGCAAAACAAAGTAGTGGCTGCCTTACCTGAGACTCAGTCATCCAAAAGAGATGAAGAGGGTGAAGTAAACAGTCGTGATTTAGACCCAAAAGACGAGAAATCTAAGATTAAATTAACCATCAAGGAAATTGAGTCTAGAGATGCGCCCGATGGGGTTTCTAAGAAAGTGCAAGATGCAGTTAATCTACTGAATGTGTATCGTTTCTTATCAGGTGTGCCATACGATGTAGAGGCTGACGGAGAGTTTACTACAGCAGCTGAAGATGCAGCGGCTATCTGCGAGAAGAATGGTAAGTTATCACATGATTTTGGCCATTCTACAGACAAATGTAATCTTGCTATGAATAGTCGTATGAAGGCGATCGCTGAAAGTGTGACTCAATACATAAACGATGCTGGAGCAAATAACCGAGAAAAGCGAGGTCATAGAAAGTGGTGCTTAAATCCTAGAATGGCTAAAACAGGCTTCGGGATCAAAGGAGCATTTTCTGCGATGTATTCAGTGGATCAGTCATCTCGGAAGGGTAGTGATAATTATTCCTACCCAGGGCATGGTTTTTATCCACTGGAATACTTACATGGTAATGGTTGGAGCTATTACCTGTCTGAAGGATCTATTCCTGAGGGATGTGAGGTGCAGCTTTGGAAGTTAAAGCGCTTTACTGCAGAATCTCCTAATTGGAGTGCTGAGCCAGAAGGTTCTGAGATAGAGGTAGTTTACACGAGCATACTCAAGAAATCTATTGTTTTTGAGCCTGAGCCTTCAGATTCTGCGGAGAAAGGAACTTACCTGGTTAGGTTGAAAGGTGACGGGTTTAAAGAGCAGTATTTAGTGCATTTGTACTAACTTAAAGCACAGAACGACTGTTTGAAAAAAATCAACATTTAGTCTAATGAAATATTGCCTTGTGCGTGTCTTACGCTAGATTCCCGACGTCGACACAACGAAAGCGACTTGCATGATTGAATCATTGGTTTTGGGTTTTTCCAACTTCACGTCAAGCAAGTCGCTTTCACTATTTAGAGCGGTGTGTTATATTAGCGATTGAGTTGCTTTAGCATCATCTCTGATAATTCTATTTTGTCATGACCAGCATCACGAAGTTGTTTAATAGAAACTGTCCGTGCACGCTTAGCAAGACGTTCATTATCCTCATTAACTACTAGTGCATGATGAATATATATAGGCTCACTAAGTTTGAGCAATGATTGTAAAACACGATGAAGGTGAGTGGATTCTAATAAATCTTCACCCCGGGAAACGTGGGTGATTTCCTGATAAGCATCATCAATCACTGAGGCGATATGGTACGATGTACCGATGTCTCTGCGAGACAATACCGAATCCCCCAAGATGTTATGATCAACTTGAACCTCGCCATGTATAAGATCGTTGAAGGTTAATGCACCTGTTAGTTCTTTGGCTTTATCTGCATGGATGCGGATAGCCGGTAGCTTCCCTGCTGATAGGTTCTGTTGAATTTGTTCAGAGGTAAGATTTTTACAGGTACCTGAGTAATGTGGGCTCTGCGAATCTTCTTGATGCGGGGCGTTTGTCAGTAATTCTAGCTCACGAGCTATACTTTTTCTAGTGCAGAAACAAGGGTAGGTGACTCCTAGCTTATTAAGAGTTTTTATGGCTTGCTGATAAGCTTGTGTTCGGTCTTCTTGAAGCTGACTGATGGGCTCTTCGTCATGCGCTAGTTGGAAGAGCTTAAGATCATCTAGGATTGAGTCATAATACTCATCTTTGACACGTGTGACATCAATATCTTCAAACCGGAGGAGATACTTTCCACCTAGTTCACGGGCTAGATCATGAGCTACACTAGCTGCGTATAAATGTCCCAAATGGAGATGACCTGTAGGAGAAGGGGCAAATCTAGTTTTTATTTTTCCAGCTAGAATGTGGGAGTGATGGTCTAGTGTATGGGAAAACTGCTCAATCATATGAAGATTCTATATTTGATACTGAGCTGACAGTGTGGTAAATTTGAAAAATGAATACAAATGTAAAGCGTCATTCTTTTCCTGTCATTTTGTCAGGGCTCGTTTTAATTTTAGCTAGTCCACTCGCGCAGGCTCAGCCTTGGTATGATTCTAAGGGGAGACCGCTTACTATCAAGGCTGGTAAAGTGGTATTAATGAATCCGCTTAAACAGACTAAGACTTTACCCGAAGCAGTACAAAAAATATCAAGTATAGTGAGTGCTAGACCTGAAGTGAGTGCGGCTATACCTACTGAGCCACGGTCAGCGAACTATCGATCATATGCGGTGAGGCGATTTTCTTCGTACGACCAGTATAGGTATCATTGGCGGCAAGAAAGCCGATGCAGTTACCCATATTATTATTCACCTACTTTCAATAACGGCATTATCATAAAACCATTAATTCATGTGAACCGATATAGATCGTTACTGAATAGTAGCTATACACATCATTACTAGTCTACTGGAGTATGTTAATTTCCCGGTGCTGGAATAAGTCCGTCATTAGGGTCGCCACTCATAACATCTTGTAGTGTAGGGATAAGTGGTTGAATAGGTGTTGCCTCACCTTTGATAGATTCTGGTGCAGGGATTTGCTCAATTTCAAGTGGAGCCACAGGAGTAATAGGTACAAGCGTAGGCATCTGAGCTGGCTTGTAAGCAGGTACTACGTTTTCTGATTCTTGTAGGTCTTTGCTTTCAGGTAGTCCAGTAACGACTGGTTCCATTAGACCCGGTGTTGTTCTAACTGTGGTAATAGCAGGTTTAGAAGAATGAATAGGAGTTGACGTAACAACTTGAACATTAGATCTCTTAGGTGCTATGTAAATGGGCTGGTACTTAAATTTTCTAACAACTCGCTGAGGCGCTGCTAATGGAGTAGGAGGTAGTTTACTGTCCACTACTTGCTGGTCACTTTTACCCAAATTTCTATACTTACTAATGGTAGAGCAATTAGATAAGGCGAGTGTTAATAGAAGTGCTGTGGGGATGATACATTTATTCATGACGAATCATTTATGGGATTAGATCTATTAGTAAGCAAGCGTGTTTTTTAGGTGATTTTACTCTGTTTAAATATTTATCCACTTAGAAATCTCATCAAATACTTGCTCACGGTGCGCATCATACATTAATAAGTGATAAGAATCTTTGAAATAAGCGTGTTTATTGGTCTCTGTACTCGGTAAGCAACTATAGAAATACTCAGCCTCTTCAGAGGGGGTAAAGTAGTCCAAGCCACCGTTCAGAACGATCACTGGACAGTCAACTTTCGCAATAGCTGTATTCATATTAGAAATCATGTTTCCCAATGTAGATAGCAACCGAAGAGTAAATTTTTCAACATAGTATGGATTAGTAGCTGCCTGACCTTCATGGTCATCACCAACTTGAGTGACCTTGACAGCGTCATCTCCAGAGAACTGATTTAACCGGACTCGATAACGAGGCAGTAGATAAGAAATAAGGTTAGCCAGCTTATGCTTCCAGTAAGAAAGGTGAGGGCGTAGGCTCACAACTGGAGCGAGTAAAATGACTCTACTTGGTTTGAAATAACGTTGATGAGTAAGACAATGAGTCACGATGATAGAACCCATGCTTTCGCCACACCAAATGATTTCAGAATCAGGATGCTGGTCACGAATTTGTTTAGAAAATGTATGAAGATCCTTGAACCACTCTTCTTTACGGTAGATATCACCGCGACGCTTCAGGTTGAGGTCATTACCTTGGCCGCGTGTCTCTGGGGCGTATACCGCTATACTTTTATTGTTGGTTAATAAGTGGCGAGCAAGATGATCATAGTCAGCGGAGGCACCATTGATTCCGTGCACTGCAATGATCACCGTTTTTGGGCTCTCTGCATTAGACCATGTTAGAAAATTAAAATATTCATGGTCAAATGACTGAAAGCAATCAGTTGTGGGTTGGGAGCTGGAGTTCATTGTTTATTGATTAGAAGTTTGATCATCTAGCCAAGTGAGGAGATCTTGGTGTTTATTGTAATCATAGCAAAATGATTTCAGTCCATGCTTCTTACCAGCGGTAATATTTTCCAGCATATCATCGATATAAATACTCTGCTGGGGGTCAATGTTGAACTTTTCGAATGCTCTCGTAAAATAGGCATCGGCCGGTTTGATCGCACCAATTTCGTATGAAAACACGGCGTGATCAAAGATCTTATCTAGTTGGTACTTATCTAAACAATGTCGAGCATGGAGAGAGCTTATATTAGAAAATAAGATAAGTCTGTGACCTTTCTTTTTAAGAGACTTAGCTAACTCAAAGTTAGCGGGGATCTTAGTGAAAATAGAATTCCAAGTTTCAATGAACTGTGAATCTGATCCATTATAGTCCAGTAACTCTCTAGCTATTACCATGAAACTCGTAGCACTCAGCTTACCTGATTCGAGCTCGTCTTTCTTTTTCATTAAGAGCGGTATTGCATTTAGCTTAGAGTTTTCTCCTGTAAGTTTCTGTAAAGCTGGCATAAAATCAAATGCCAGAAGAACATTACCGATATCAAATAGATAAGTCATTTCTATGTTTCTCAATGGTGTTTAAAATGAATTGCGCGGCGGTTATTGAACCTGATGGCTTGGCGAATTGACTCATATTCTGCTTCATACTACGCCATTGTGAGGCATCGTCTTTAAGAATATTTGTGAGTGCATTAGAGATGTCTTCCGGTGATTCGGTATAAAATCCACCTTGGATTTTTTCAAGAAGAGCAAGGTTGCCTTCTTCCTGTCCAGGTACTAAATGGTGTACTAACATCGGGCATGCGGCTGCGATTGTTTCATGGACAGTGGCTCCACCTGCTTTACCAATAACCAAATGATGGGAGCTTAGTAACTCAGGAACACGGCGTGTCCAGCCCTTGATCTCTACTCGGCCAGGGTATTCTCGTTGGATTTCACGCACCCGATCATAGAGTTTTCTAACATTTCTGCCTAGTACCACAGTCACGACGGTATCCGCATCCTTCGTTTCTAGGATGGCACGCAGGATTCTACGGACGATAGGCTTCTTAGATGTAGGGAAGTAGAGGACTTTGAAAGCTTCATTAGTGGCATCATACGTCTGGATCGATTTCAGATCTGGGAATCTTGGATGTACAGCAAAGCCTGTGACAACTATCTTTTTATCATCTACTCCGGAACTGACTAATGATTCTTTAGTGAACTTGTCTGTAACGAGGAAATAGTCACTAGGAGCATTTCTCCAAGCCGCATTGATCTCTATCGAGTCAGTTATAATGGTGATGACAGGAACTAGAGGTGCCCCCTTAGTAAATGAGCGCTCTACAAAATACGGATAGAGCGGGTAGGTGCTGACGATGGCGTGAGGCTCGAAACTTAAAATAAGATCATGTAATATGTTTTCTGGCATACGCATGAATGGGAAGCGTTGCTTGGATAGGTCGCGTTTTTCAACTGACAGGTAAATTTTCTGCCACACTTTAGGTAGGTATGTCGTGATCAACCGATAGAAAGAACTGAGCTTAGCATTTACCCTTGGGGAGCCTAAGGCACAAGGGTCAATGACTTCAGGCTCAGCTTTTCTAACAAGCGCAGATGCCAAATTGTAAGCAGCGCTATTATGGCCATCACCGAAGCCGGCAGTGGTGATAATGATTCGAGGTGTTATATTATCCGTCATCAAGTTTATTTATAGCAGGAAACGAACGTGCGTCTATGGTGATTTTACAAGGAATGTTATTTCTAAATAGTGACGAATGAGCACCTAAAAGACACTTGTAATTTTTAATACAAGAAATCTCGGAAAGAGTTTGAATTCCCTACAGGGCAATCGACCACAGCCCACTTTTAACGATCTGCGGGACATTCCCAATTATTTTTACCTTTTACGTTTGGTGCTACGTTTCTTGCCACTTGAGCTTCTTATTTTAGCTTGGGCGTTGTTCTTACGGTTGGCGTATTTGTTTTGGTGCTCGCCAGTGCGTCCTGATTTAGCCGCTACTTGTTTGACTGGTCTGCGGTCGCGCTCTGGCTCGTACTCATCGTAGTCGAAGCCTTCTGCTTTTTTCCTAGGTAGTGTTCTCTGGATGAGTTTTTCTACTTTTTTAAGGGAAACATGGTTCGCTCTGGTGACGAAGGTGATGGCTACGCCTTCAGCCTGCGCTCTGCCTGTTCTGCCGATGCGGTGAATGTAGTCTTCTGATTGTTCAGGGAAGTCGTAGTTGATGACGTGGGTGACTCCATCTACATCGATTCCTCGTGCAGCTACGTCAGTGGCTACGAGAACGCGGATCTTGGCTTTCTTGAATGCATCTAGTGCTCGTTTGCGCTGACCTTGGGAGCGGTCTCCGTGGATGCCTTCGGCTTCGATGCCTTCCATCTTGAGTGCGGTAACGAGTTCATCAACGCCGAGCTTGGTTCTTGCGAATATCATGACTGCATAGAACTCGTGAGAGCTGTTGAGGAGGTGCTCTAAGAGTTCTGTTTTTTGGTGTTCGTGAACTTCATAGATGCTCTGCTTAATCGTTTCTGCAGGGCTAGCTCTGCGTTCTACTTCGACGAGTGTAGGAGAGTTGAGAAATTCTTTTGTAAGTGACTGGATCTGGCTACTGAGAGTGGCTGAGAAGAGGAGTGTCTGCTTACTCTTAGGAAGCTTCTTGACGACGGTACGGATGTCTGGGATGAATCCCATGTCTAGCATGCGGTCAGCTTCGTCTAGCACGAGAGTTTCGACTTTGTGGAAGTTTCCATGACCCTTCTCAACGAGGTCTAATAGTCTTCCTGGAGTAGCGACGAGGATGTCTACACCAGAGTTGAGTTTTGCTATCTGTCCTTTGTCACCAATGCCTCCGAAAATAACACCGGCCCTTAGGTTGGTGTATTTTGCGTAGTTTCGGACGTTTTCGTGGATTTGCTGTACGAGTTCACGGGTAGGGGCGATGATCAGTACGCGGGTGTGGCGTTCTTCATTGGCCTCTGTGCGATCCACTAGACGTGAAAGAAGTGGTAGGGTAAAGGCTGCAGTTTTACCAGTGCCAGTCTGAGCGATACCGATAACGTCTGCGCCTTTGATTACTTTAGGAATAGCGCTAAGCTGAATAGGGGTAGGCTCTGTGTAGCCAGAGTCTGCGACAGCTTTTAAGATGCGCTCGTGGAGTGGTAGTTGTTTGAAATTCATGATGGTGTGAGTTGGGTGAGCTGACTGAAGCTCGCTGAGTCTGAAAGATGAGGACACAGGATAGGGAAAATGCTCTTGAGGGTTTCTAGGCTACCTGTGGTCTGGATATGAAGTGTTGGGGCGGAAGATGCACTGGGCTGAATTTTCAGATCGGCTAGGAGAGACTGTGTCCGCTTGGCAACAGCAATACCAGTATCAATGAGAGTGATATTATTTCCTACAACTTGCTGAATGCTACCTCTGAGAAAGTGATAATGGGTGCAGCCTAGCACAAGGGTATCAGCTCCCGCTTCTAGCATTGGGGTGGTGTATTTTCTGATCGCATCTGTGACTTCGTCTCCTGAGAGAGAACCAGCTTCAACGAGTTCAACAAATAGAGGACATGGCTGGGTGATGACCTTGATCTTGCTCGGTGGCGCGTGGGTATCTAGGAGGTGGTGAAATTTTTCACCTGCGATGGATGCCTCTGTAGCGAGAACACCAATGATTCCTGACACGGTAGCTGCAGCTGCGGGCTTAACTGCAGGTTCCATGCCTACTATGGGAATGGAAAATTTCTCACGAGCTGATGCTACAGCGTGAATGGTAGCAGAATTGCATGCGATGACGATGATGTGAGTACCGGTTTTTATAAGTAGTTCAGAAAGAGCGATGATGCGCTCTGTTATCTGTTCTGGTGACTTATTTCCATATGGACACCAGTTAGAGTCTCCAATGTAGTGCAGACTAGCATTTGGTAGGCGATTTCTGATTTCTAGGAGAACAGAGAGACCTCCGACACCAGAGTCAATCATCCCTATTTTAGCGTGCTGCTGCATACTGTGAGTATAAAAAAATTTACTCTAACTACAAGCTGTAGTTAGAGTAAATGAAATGTAAAATTAGTAGGGGGTAATGATGAAGTGATGCTAGAAATTTAAACCTAGTTGGTTTTCATACTGAGCAGGCACTTTTTTACTTTTCGTTACCTTTTTGTTATCAGCTTCTTGATTAGTTAAGAAGCTGTTACTGGCTTTCCCTTGTTGTCCGACTTCTTATTGTCTTGGTTTGGCTTGCCTGAAGATTTGGCATCGCTTTTGTTATCACTCTTTAATGAAGCGACATCTATGGATGGAGCACCAACAGTTGACTTACCTACGAAGATAGCACCTGCCTCGATTGAGATAGTAGCGGCCTTGATGTCACCTATGAGTTCTGCGTTTGCCTTAAGTTCTACGCGGTCAGATACTGTGATGTTACCGTGTACTTTACCGTATACAACTACTGAGCGAGTGTGAACCTCTGCCTTGATACGTGCGTTCTCACCTACTGTAAGTGAGCCATCTGAATGGATTTCACCGGCGATAAGACCGTCCACAACGAGATCGTTAGTGAAAGCTACTTTACCATTGATCTCAACATCAGAGCTAAGAACGTTTCTACCGTTAGTGTTAGGCATAGCAGAAACTGGTGGAGTCTGAGCTACTGGCTGCTTAGCTGGTGGAGTCTGAGCTAGTGGCTTAGATGCTGCTACAGCTGGAGTAGAAGTAGTAGTAGGAGTAGGAATAGAAGTAGTTCCCGCTGATCCAGGTGCTGGAGCTTTGAGTGATGTCTTGTTAGACGCTGCAAAAGATTCCTTTGTACGTGGTGTAGAAGAAGTAGGAGACGATGCTGGTGTAGCTGAGTCGTCGTTGTTGCTGATATATTTTTTGAATACTGACACTATTTTGGATGAGTTAGAGGTTAAAGTTTGTTCTGATTAGTTTGTGTTAAATGATATTGGATAGTTTGGTAGCTTTAGAATTGATAGATTTTTTGGAAGATGATTATTTTGTTTGCCATGATTACTCCAAATAATTACTATATGTAATCTTGAATGAAAATGATTTTCGTAATATTTTTTTATCTAGTAATTACAAAATGTAAAGCGATCTAATTAAATCCTGATTATGGGCTTTCTTCTTGAGCTGGAGTTTCAGGTAATGTAGGAGTATCAGGTATTGCTGTAGGGTTAAGGCTAAACTCGGTAGTTGAAGGAGTTATTGGAGCTTGTGGAGTTGCTGCTGGCTGAACTTTAACTTCCTGTGGTTCAGTTGCCTTTAGGTAAAGAAGTCTTTCTGCAGCGATATGACTGAAGTGAGCTTTGCTGTCGCGCACCTTTGTGTAGAGTCTTTCTGCTTCTTCTAGTTCGCCGTTATTAGAAGCTATGTCAGCGAGGGCGATTTCAGCACGTGGCGCTAGGAATGCTGATTTCTCATTGCTGAGAAGCTTGTTGAGGTTTGCTTTAGCATCGTCGTTCTTGTCTGCATTCATCTGGATGAGAGCAAGTTCTAGAAGTTTAGATGGGATACCAGGGTGATCTGGGTAAGTAGCGATAAAGTGATCTAGAGCTGCGATCCTATCATTATCAGTGGTTCTAGACTGCGCTATAGCCATAGCTGATGAGCCAGCGGTGTTACTATTAGAGTATTCCTTGATGATCTGGTTGTAATCTTCTTCAGAGGAAGCGTCCATAAAGGCAGCGCCTGCATCTTCTGCACCCTTTTTAGCAAGCCCAGTTATGATGACGTAGCCTATCACAGCTAGGAATATGAGAATGGCTAGAATAATGAGTTTTTTCTGGTTTTTATCAAGAAACTCTTCGAGTTTTGATGGTCCGTGCTCTAGTTCAGCGATTGGTGTAGGTGAATCTTCCATAATTTTGATACATCGGAATATAGTTGAACGCTGGTTATGGCAAGTAAATTAGTATGATATGGATAAATCTAAAACTAGTGCTTTTGGTTACTAAACTTCGTGTCTGTGGACGATTTATCTCGTTTCTCTGTGTAAAACTGTTCAATCAATAGGTATGCGAAGCAAATTAAAGGATGCAGTGCTCTATGGGATAGTAGATCGAGGCTATGTGGAAGCTGACCAATGTATGACGGTGACTCATGCATTAATCGCTGGTGGTGCAGGAATCATACAGCTACGTGCTAAGCTCTGTGACGAGCAAGAGGTGGAAGATCTAGCCATGCAGATAGTGATTATTTGTAAGGATGCGAAGGTGCCATTTATTGTGAATGATTTTCCCGAGATAGCGAAGCGTGTGCAGGCAGATGGTGTCCATGTAGGTCAAGATGATGGTACATTAGCAGCTGTCCGAGATATGGTGGGCGAGGAGATGATGGTGGGGCGTTCTACGCACTCAGTAAATCAGGCGAAGCAGGCACTAGCAGATGGGTTTGATTATATTGGTTTTGGTCCGTTATTCCCAACACTTACTAAGAAGGGGAGACCTGGTATAGGTATGGAGAATATTTCTATCGTGGAGGAAACGGTAGGTTCTGAGATTCCAGTATTTTGTATTGGCGGAATCACGAGATCGAACTTAGAAGTAGTGATCGAAAATGGAGCTAAACGAGTGGTCATAGTTTCAGACCTTCTCACAGCAGATTCTATAGAACATGCTACAGCTTCAGCGAAAGATACTTTAAGTTAATCAGGCAACTACTTTTCATCAACAAACTATTATAAACTATTATGTCAGTTATCATCGGAGGCACTATTGCCATAGACAACGTTAAGACACCTACCGCAGAAGCTAAAAATCTGCTCGGAGGTTCCGCATCATTCGCATCACTTGCTGCGAGTTATTATACAGAGACAGTTCACCTCGTAGGTATCATTGGTCACGATTACCCAGCTGAGCATCTTGCTATGCTAGAGAGTCACGGTGTGAATCTCACTGGTGTGGAGCGCTCAGATTCAGAGTCATTTACTTGGACTGGTGAGTATATGGAGAATATGAATGATCGAGAAACCCACGCGGTAGCACTGAATGTTCTAGAAGGCTGGGAAGTGAAAGTTCCTTCAGTAATCTCAGACTCTAACATCGTGGTGCTGGCTAACATGTCACCAGAGAATCAGCTTCAGATGTTGTCACAGTGTATGGCTGAGAGCCGGTTCGTCATTGCCGACACGATGGACCTCTGGATATCTATCGCTAGTGAGCCACTTCATGAGGTGTTAGATAAGATCGATATGCTGGTGCTCAATGAGTCAGAAGCTAGACAGCTTGCGGAGACATCTAATCTTATTCTGGCTGGTGAGAAGCTACTCGCTAAGGGTCCTAAGCACGTGATCATCAAGCTTGGTGAATTTGGTGCAGTGTTATTCGGGCCAGAAGGGAAAATGTTCAGACTGCACGCATGGCCACTTAAAGAGGTAGCAGACCCAACAGGAGCGGGCGACTCATTCCTCGGTGGTATGGCAGGCTACCTGGATAATTTAGAAAGCAATGATTACTGCTTTGCTGATATTTCCCAAGCAATGGCACGTGGCTCAGTAGCTGCGAGTTATACCTGTGAAGCATTTTCTACATTGAAATTACAAGAAGTGACGAAAGAGGATCTCTCAAACAGACTCGCAGAACTTCGTGAGATGAGTCAGTGGTAGATTTATAAATCACCATTTAAAAATCAAGCAGTTACCTTCTCGAGTGAGTAGATGGTAACTGGTATTTTATATAAAGAGGAGTGAATGGCACTCTACTTAACTGTAATAATTTCTTTATTCTAGCCGTACCTAGGTTTATAAAGATGTATAGTATACACAGATTGAGGGGGGCGTATCTTCAACCGTATCAATTTTTCAAAACACACAATTAATTACTATGAACCAATATTTATCAATTACCTGCCTGATTGGCATGGGTTTGATGCCTTTTGCATCTGCTCAAAAAAGTAAGGGTGTAGAAGCAAAAGAGCTTCCTTTTGTGCCGGCATCTTCCTTTGAAGTCCCAGAAGGACTAGAGGTTAAACTTTGGGCTAAATCGCCACTTTTCTTTAATCCTACCAATATGGACGTCGACTATAAGGGACGAGTTTGGGTGAATGAAGGACGTTCTTACCGCGCTTATAGAAATAAATTCAATAAAGATGAAGTCAGTAAAGGTGACCGAATCATGGTTCTTTCTGACACAGATAAGGACGGTGTAGCTGACGAGTCACACGTGTTTGTGCAGGATCCCCAGTTACTTGCTCCACTTGGTATTGCGGTGATTGGAAATAAGATTGTGGTTTCCCAGCCTCCATCTGTTCTCGTGTATCACGATGTGGATGGTGATGCGAAATTTGACCCTAAAGTGGATAAGAAAGAAGAGCTTCTTACAGGCTTTGGTGGTAATGACCACGATCACTCACTTCATGCGATGAAAACTGGACCAAGCGGTCAGTGGTATTTCAACTCAGGAAATGCTGGTACTCATGTGGTAAAAGACAAGGAAGGCTTTACGATCCGTGTGGGTAGTTCCTATAAAGGTGGATCTCCATCTGTAACGGGTAGAGGACCTAACCAAGGAAATCAACCCGGTCTAGAGAGTGATGACGGACATGTTTATGCTGGCTCAGTTGCGCTCCGAATGAATGCTGATGGTACTGGTCTCAGAGTCATCGGTCATAATATGCGTAATTCATATGAAGAGGCTGTAACGTCCTTTGGTGATATTTTCCAGAATGATAATGATGATCCTCCTGCATGCCGTGTTACATGGCTGATGGAGTATGGAAATATGGGATTCTCATCTGATAATGGTCGTCGCACATGGACTGCTGATAGGCGTCCAGGACAGAAAATGTCTGATGCACACTGGAGACAGGATGACCCAGGTAAGATCCCTGCGGGTGATGTGTATGGAAATGGTTCACCGACAGGTATAGCTTACTATGAGAACGGTGGGCTTGGAGAAAGCTTTAATGGTTTACTTCTCTCAGGTGAGGCAGCACGTAATGTTATCTTTGGTTATTACCCTAAGCCTAAGGGTGCAGGGTATGAACTTGAGAGATTTGATTTTTTAAAGTCTAAGCATGCTAAAAATGCAACTTACTTTAGACCTTCTGATGTTATGGTGGGAGCAGATGGCGCTATCTATGTGGCGGACTGGTACGACTCAGGTGTGGGTGGACACAGAATGACGGATAAGGACTATGCTGGCGCGATCTACAGGATCACACCTAAGGGTAAAAACCTAACTACTCCAGAGATCGATCTAGCTACTACTGAAGGTCAGATTCTCGCACTCAAGAGCCCAGCTAACAATGTGAGAAACCTAGGTTTTACAAGTCTCAAGGCACAGGGTGAGAAGGCGCTCGGTGCAGTGAAGGCTCTCCTCACTGATGACTCAGAATACATTCAAGCTCGTGCTATATGGCTTCTTGCTCAGATGGGTGAAGCAGGTATCACTGAAGTAGAAAAGGTACTAGCTGAGTCAAAAAATGATCAGATTCGTATTACCAGCTTCAGAGCACTTCGCTTTGTGGATCACAAGTTGTTAGAGTATGCAGCACTACTTTCTAAAGACGCTTCTATTGCGGTTCGTAGAGAAGTAGCGCTAGCATTAAGAGAGAAGACATGGGCAGAAGCTGGGACGATTATTTATGATCTTGCTATCCAGTGTGATGGAATAGACAGATGGTATCTCGAAGCTATAGGTACTGCGGCTACTGGAAAAGAGAATGAACTCTACGAGAAACTGTTAAAGGAATTTGCTACTAGTTTAGCAAGTGAATGGAGTGTGCCAATGGCTAAACTAGCATGGAGACTCCACCCTGAGCAGGCAGTGGATGCATTTAAAGAGCGTGCATTGAGTAAATCTCTACCGTTTTCACTTCGGTTAGAAATGCTCACCGCTATCGGTTATATCGACACGAAGGAAGCTGCTCTCGCTATGGTCAATATAGCAGAGGCTGGACCAGCAGATAATAAGGAAACGGCTATCTGGTGGCTCGTCGAAAGGTGGCCAAAGTATAAGTCACTCATGAAAGGCCTCAACAAAAAGCCTAACCCGCTTTCAGATGAAGATGACTACCTAGCGGGGCTTGATAATAAGCCGACCACAAATCCTAGTATGGATGAAGTACTCAAGCTTACAGGTAATGCTGAGACAGGTAAAATGAAAGCAGCTATCTGCTACCAGTGTCACTCGATAAATGATATAGGCATAGAATATGGACCGACACTTTCACAATGGGGTGCTGGTCGAGACACCAAGGCTATCGCTGAAGCCCTTATCAATCCAAGTGCGGGAATAGCTCATGGTTTCGACGGTACAGAGATCAAGATGAAGTCAGGTAATACGATCCAAGGGCTCAGCCTATCAGGCTCTGGAAAAGCTAAGCTACTTATCATGAAAGTCTTTCCTGGCGGACAGGAAGTACAAGTTAATACAAAGAATGTGAAGGAACGTAAAGAAATGATGAACTCACTCATGCTTTCAGCTGGCCAGCTCGGTCTAAGCTCACAAGATGTAGCTGACATAGCAGCTTACTTGAAGCAAATAGGAGCAGAGAATACTAAGTAGATTTCTCTTCATTTTAGGTTAAATACTTCAAAGGTCACGAGATCATTTCTCGTGGCTTTTTTTTATAACCATGTATTAAAGCTCCTCTACTTTGTAAGTGAGATAAAATTGGGCATCTAGACAGATCCTCAAAATGATCAACACTCGGCTGCGATTCAGAAACCGACACCATCCAATACCAAGGCTTCCATCCAATGCGATGGTTACACCTGCTACGAAGCACTCTCAGGCCTCTACAGCAGCATTCAGCTAGGAGCCTGCATGGCGCACATTCGTAGAAGATTCATAGACGACTAAGACCTCCAAAAAATCCACTGGGTAAAACAATTACTCAAACACATCCAGAATCTCTATCAGATAGAAAAACACCTCAAAAAACAAAACGCTCCACCCGACCACATCCACACCATATGGCAAAAACACTCAAGCCCGATCATCAATCAAATAGAAACCCTCCTCACCACCAACCGAGCAAACTATCGCCCCAGCGAAAGCGATCCACTATGCCCTTGGGCAATGGGAACAGCTCAAGCTATATTTAGAAATAGGAAATTTTACCCATCGACAATAATGGCGTAGAAAGCGCCGTGCGGTCCTGTAAGCTAGGACTAAAGAACTACCTCTTCTTTGGTAGCTATGAAGGCGGCGAATACAACGCCAGCCTCTACACCATCCTAGAAAGCTGCAAATCCACAGACATCAATCTACGCGATTATCTAGAATATGTCATAGCAGCCATCCATCACACCCCACCCACAGAGCTGACTCCAGCAAAAGTTGCCGAGAAATGGAAAAATGTGAGCGAAAAACAGCTTAGTCAACAAGCCCAATTATATCTCGCTTACGTTAGAAAAGGCGTAAGCGTCTTAAAATTGGCCTATGCTATCTGGGCTTTTTTCTCCCAAGATTGGGCTACTTTATTTGGTGTTAGCTCTTGCGCTGACTGACCGTTGAGGCGCTCTAGAACATGTTCTAGATAGTCTCGGGGATTGAGGTT
>CALJOJ010000041.1 GCA_937981665.1 uncultured Rubritalea sp. | reverse complement strand
TGATCATAAAATGTTACTAAATCTGCAAAATGAGACAAGATACGCTGAACAGCTAGCTCTGCTGTGAACCGCCTTGCTACGGAACCGTATGGCAGGTGGTGTGAGAGGGAAGTGAGGGTGACCTCACTCCCTACTCGATTGGTTGGAAACTAGTGGAGTAATGGATTACTTGAGTTCTTTAATAAAGAGGTTCCGGTAAGATACCTCATCACCGTGGTCTTGAAGAAGGATTTCTGAGCTCTGCTTAGCGAAGTCTTTTTTGTCCTTGTACTTACTTTTAGCGAATGCGGCCTGCCACTCATCAGAGCCGATTTCAATTTCTAGGACCTTCTTGTCATTGAGCCAGTGCTGGATGATGTTGCCCTTGGCCATGATCCGTCCAGTGTTCCACTCTCCAGCAGGTCTAAGAGGTTTATCATCTGGTGCGGCTACTAGCTGGTATAGTGAAGCAGCTCTATTCTTAGGGTTCTTATTGTCGGCTGCTTCCTCATCATCGAGGATCTGGTACTCTAGCCCAGTGTTGTCTAGTGATCTATATTTGATACCACTATTACCTTTAGGAGAGATCTTGAATTCAAATTTGAATTCGAAGTTAGGATACTGCTTGAGAGTAATAATACTCCCTCCATTTTTTAGATTTTCTTCTGATTTGCTGAGGTGAAGGATGCCGTTTTTAACAGACCATGCAGGGGCGTTCTCGATGGCTCCATTCCTCCATGATCTCCACTGGTCAAGGTTGTTACCTTCGAGCAGGTTGTGCCATTTTACGCTGATAGGTTTTTCCTCAGTTATTGCTTTTGTTATCGTTACTGTTGGCTCTTCAGCATTGCAGGCTAGATTAGATGAAATAACGAGTGCTGTGATTATTGCTTTCATAGTAATGATGTGTTTTGAGATTTGAGAGACTTGTGTTCAACTAGCAGATTTTCCTCTACCTCTTATGATCTGGCGATACTAAAGCTTGGTATGATGGTGGTTATTTCAAGGAGCGAAAATCTTCAGTCCTTAGCGTTATCCCGTCCGCATCAAGTTTCTCTAGGAGTGGCATGAGGACCTTTCTTGTGGTGCCTATCTCTTGGCGGATGTCGCTTGCGGTGGCTTTCCCTACTTTAGTAAGAAAAGTGATGACTGCTTGTTTAGCGACTTCGTACTGAGATGCTTCTAATAGGGCTTTGGGGTCTAGTTCGATGACTTTTCCGCTGCGGATAAGGAAGGTGAGAGCTTGCTGACTGTCAGGGTCTGGAGCGAGGTCTACGCGTGGTGGCGGGATGATGCCAGATGCTTTTAGCGTGGCGAGTACTTTATTTGCTATTGGTGCGAGGTGATCTGGTAGTTCTAGTGAATGGTCAGCACTCGCTATGCCGTCTTTTATTTTATTAAACCCACTACCTGTTAGATGCTTCTCGATATGCTCAGAAAGAGAGGGATGAATGCCTTTGTTCACAAGTTCGTTACGCCATTCCTGGATCGGCATCGTAGGTGTGTCTGGAAATTCTTGATGATAGCCTGTGATGAGGGTGGATGCAGTGGCGATGGCCGTTTTCCAGCCAGCAGGCTCGATGATGTGTTCGCCTCTGGTGGTTACCTTCTTCTCTTTCACTAGCTTTGCTACCTGTTGTTCAGTGTGCTCGCTGGTGAATGGTGAGTTCGTGATAGGTCTTGAGGTGCTTAGAATAGGAGATTTTAGCAGCTCGCTGAGGATGACTTTCCTTAGATTCTCTGGTTCCTCTGCACGCTGTGTTAGAAAGGCGAGTCTCGTGTCACTACGGAACTGCCGAGGCTCAGCTGAGGCATCTAAAATGATACCACCGCCGAGGGTTCCTTGTTGAGCTCCATCACGGACTACGAATCTATCTCCCACGCAGGCTGTGATAGGGGACTCTAGTCTAAGCTGGGCGAAGCAGGTCTCGCCTGGAGCGAGCTGGTTCTGCGAGTGAAGGATGACGCGCGCGCGAGTACGTGATGTGCCGTGGTGGAGAATAATAGTTTCTGTATGCTTGAGGATGCGCTCTGTGGCACTCTGTCCTCGTATGCTGCGATCTTGTCTAGTGAGACAAATGTCAATGGTACTAGTCTCTGTGAGAGTGTCTGGTATGGTGATGACTGATCCGCGCTGGACTCCAGGTTTACCGCGTTCGTTGAGCGTTAGGTCAGGAGCATTGAGCGCGGTGCGCATGCCGTGGGCGGCAGTTTCTAGCTGGGAGGAATGATTCTGAATGCCACGGATGTTAGAGTTCAGATTTTCTGGCATACAGCAGATGGTTTCACCTTTGTTAAGTGATCCGCCTGTGAGTGTTCCTGTGATGACGGTGCCTACGCCAGTGGGGGAGAATGTACGGTCTACTGCTATTCTAGGGATAAGGTTTTTAGGTGATTGCTTGAGCTGTTTTATGCGGTCTAGAATTTCTGCCTTGAGTGCATCAATTCCGTCGCCAGTGATGGAGGAGACAGGGATGATGGTCGCGTCTTCGATGCTGGTGCCAATGAGCTCGTCTAGAATGAGTTCCTTGGTGAATTCGATGTCTTCAGCGAGGTCGGCTTTGGTTAACACGATGATGACATTCTCTACTCCGAGGTAGTTTAGAATATGTAGGTGTTCTTCTGACTGAGGCATCCAGCCATCATCAGCGGCTACGATGAATAGAGCGATGTCTAGTGAGCCAACGCCAGCCACCATGTTGTTTACGAAGTCAGCATGGCCTGGGACATCAATGATGCCTACTTCATGCTCCTTACTGCCATCTGTTAGAGTGAGGTGAGCAAAGCCTAGTTCGATGGTGACTCCTCGTTTTTTCTCTTCCGGAAGGCGATCCGGATTGATGCCTGTAAGAGCTTGGATGAGAGATGATTTTCCGTGGTCAATGTGACCTGCGGTACCGAGGATACAGTGCATGGTGTGAAGAAATTATGATGCTGTTAGGATTTCTGTGATACGCCCTTTTTCGAAGTCAAAGGTAGTCATCTCAAGTCGAACCATGTCTCCATCCTTGATTTGGTCTCGGATGTGAGCCATTTTGAGTTCTGTGTGGCCAATGATCTGTTTGCTGTTCTTGAGCTCTACGTAGAATGTGCGCTCATCTCTGCGCCCGATTACTTTGCCTTGAGTTACGATAGGTCTGTCTTTCATAGTTAGATAATTATCTTAGGGCTAGTTGATACTTTGTCGAGCTTTGTGGAGATTAACCCATAGGGTAGAGATTCTCGCTCGTGAGGGTATCAATTTCTGCCATGACTGCTGCTGAAATATTGACTTCCGCGGCAGCTAGGTGAGCGGGAAGTTGCGCGAGTGAACTGACGCCAATCAGGGTGGAAGCCACGAAGTCATGCTGTTTGCTCCAGGCTATGGCGAATGTGATAGGGTGGACTCCTTCTCGCTCTGCGATAGCCATGATTGCTTTGGTGTTGGCTATTGAGCGCTCATTGATAAAGCGGCCTGCCATGAGTTGCTGACGTTTTGGTCCATTTAGGTAGTCAGTGAAGCGCGCTCCACTTGGCTTTGCTCCATCATTGTATTTCCCAGTAAGTACTCCTCCTCCGAGTGGTGAGTATGGGAGGAAGCTGACGCCTTCTGCAAGGCAAGCTGTGCTTAGTTCGTCTTCGAATCTGCGGTTGTTGACGGAGAAATTATTCTGTATGGTGTCGGCTCGGCGAAGGCCAGCAGCATCCGCTTCACTGAGCCATTTCATCATTCCATAGCAGGTATCGTTAGAGAGACCATAGGAGCGGATTTTACCTTCACGGATAAGATTGTCTAGAGTTTCAAGTGCATCGAGTGCACGCATGCCTATGTCTGGCCAATGGACTTGGTAGAGGTCAATGTAATCTGTCTTGAGTCGCTTCAGGCTGCCTTCGAGTGCGCGTCTGATCTGGAAGCCGTCTACTGCGGCCTTGCCTCCTCTGACAGGTGGATTAAACCAGCCGTGTGCAGGACCAGCTATCTTTGATGCGATGATGAGTGAGTCACGGTTGATCGACTTGTCCTGCATCCAATCGCCGATCCATTCTTCAGTGATGCCGGCTAACTTTTTCTTTGGCGGGACTGGGTAGATTTCTGCTGTGTCGAAGAGGTCAATACCGCCTTCAATAGCAGCATCCATAATGCGGTAGCTTTCCTCTTTGTCTGCCTGGATCCCAAAGGTCATAGTGCCTAGCCCTATGCAGCTTACTACTATTCCGCTTCTGCCTAATCTACGTTGTTCCATGGAGGGAATCTAATGTTGTTAGGAGGAGATTCAACTGTAAAAAGAAAACCTTACCCTGGTAGAGGTAAGGTTTCTTTGACTGTGGGTATTTTTCACTATAGGTGAGTTTTTACTTCGCAAGCTTCGGCTTATCAGTGAGACCTATTTTGTCTAGCTTTGGGGCGATAACTGCTTTGCAATACGGATCTTTATTTCCATTAAGGTGGTAGTAGTCTTGGTGGTAGACTTCTGCTGGGAAGAATTTTTCCGCCTTGACTATCTTGGTAGCGATAGGGGCTTTGAATTTAGCTTGGATCGCTTTTTTAGATGTTTCAGAAGCGTTTAGTTCCTCGTCTGTATGGGCGAATATGTAGCTGAGGTACTGATGACCTTTATCATTTCCTTGCCCATCTGTCTGGGTGGGGTCATGAGCTTTCCAGAACCATTCGAGCACAGTTTCTGTAGAGATTTTTGCTGGGTCGTATACTACGTGTACGACTTCGACTTCACCGGTGTTTTCATAGATGACGCTCTTGTAGCTTGGCTGAGGATCAGTACCACCCATGTAGCCAGATGTAGCTGAGATGACTCCTGGTAGGCGGTGGAAAACTGCTTCTACGCACCAGAAACAACCTGCTCCGAGAGTGATCTGCTTATGGCCTTCTGCAACGACGGGCTGAGGTGCTGGTGATTTATTTTCTGCTGACATGGCGTTATTTTGTATGAGTAGGAACATGCTACCTGTGATAGCGAGAACTGCTAGGAATACTTTGGTGATGTTTTTCATTTTCTAAATAGTGTTTATAAATGGATTCACAGGTAGGAGTAGTGGACTAACGTTTATATTCCTTAAGTGCGGTAGGTAGGTATGTTTTGAGTGCGCTGATGCGGGTGTCATCTAGCGGGTGAGTGCGAAGAAATGCAGGAGTAGCACTACCACCATTTTTATTATTATAGTCGGCAAATCGCTGCCACATGGCTACGGCTTCGTGAGGGTCATAGCCGGCTTTTGCCATGTAGATAGCGCCTATACGGTCAGCTTCTAATTCATTTTTACGTGAGTTTGGGAGCGCGTAACCGATGGCAGTTCCGGTGCCGTAAACTGTTCCGAGTGTGGCTCGCTCGGAGGTGTCAGCACCACCGTATTTGGCGACTTGATCGAGTAGGAGTCCACCGATGGCGAGACCTACAGTTTTCGCTTTTCTTGTGCCAGCATGGTTTCTAGTGACGTGGGCTATCTCGTGACCGAGCACGGCAGCGAGTCCAGCATCTGTCTTGGTGATAGGGAGGAGCCCAGTGTGGATGCCAACTTTGCCGCCAGGTAGGGCAAATGCATTTGGTATGGGGTCTTCAAAAACGACAAATTCCCATTGGGCATTAGGAATGTTGATGGTTTGTTTAAGTCTGTTCGCTACACGCTGGACTTGTGCATTGTATGTTGCGTTTGTCGAAATGCTTTTTTGTTTTTTGATGGATTTGAACTGTGCGAGGCCTTGGGAGACGAGGTCACTTTTAGCTGTGACTGTGTTGACTTGTCCGTTGCTATTAACCGCTGGGCCAGATGTCGGCGCGCAACTGTAGAAGCCCGCTGCAGCGGTGAGGCTAGCGATGAGTGGGATGAAGCGAGGTTTGATAAATTTCATACTAAGGTATTATGTGTGAGGATGTTTGAATTAGCAAATTTTCTAAGATTCAGTTAGAAATCTACGCTTTAAATGAGCGAGATGATATTCAGGATTAGTGGTTTCTCCTGTGGCTAGCTTCATGAGATCTTGAGGTAAGTGGGTGGATCCGTGGGCGTGGATGTTAGCGCGCATCCAGCTGAGTAGTGGTGAGTAGTCAGCATGCTCAAAGGCTTCGCGGATGGAGGTGTCCTTAGTAGCTGCGCTGAAGAGCTGCGAGGCATTTAAATTTCCTAATGTGTAGGTAGGGAAATAACCCAAGCCATCCATCGACCAATGGATGTCTTGGAGGCATCCATTGGTGTCCGAGTCTGGTGTGATGCCGAACATTTCTTTAAAGTGATCATTCCAGACGCTTGGAATGTCATTTACTGATATTTCTCCATTGATGATCTGGCGTTCTATCTGGAAACGGAGCAGGATGTGGAGGTCATAGGTCGCCTCGTCTGCATCTACGCGGATGAGTGAATATTGAGCCTGATTGATGGTGTGAAGGAATTCATCTACGGTCCAGTCACGAAGCTGCGGGAAGAGCTCCTGAGCGCGGCTGAACCACTTATTCCAGAATCCGCGAGAACGTCCTACGTGGGCTTCCCAGAGAAGTGACTGAGACTCGTGAATGCCGAGGGAGACAGCATTACCACTAGGTAAGCCGAAGTCAGAGGCTGGAAGTCCTTGCTCGTAGAGTCCGTGACCTGCCTCGTGCATCATGCCGAAGAGTGAGGCTGTGAAGTCATCTTCGTAATAGCGTGTCGTGAGGCGGATGTCTTGTGGTCCGAGAGTGGTGCAGAAAGGGTGTGTGGTGGTGTCTACTCTACCCGCGTCGAAGTCAAATCCTATCGACTTAGCCACTTCTTGGTTGAGTCTTTTCTGAGCATCTATCGGAAATGGTCCTATGAGCTGGCGCGCTGGGTTAGACTTAGATCTGCCGACAGCAGCTCTGGCTGTCTCGATGATCTGTGGGCGGAGTTTATCAAAAATATTAGCAATATCTGCTGTCTTAGCTCCACGTTCGTAGCATCCTAATAGGGCATCGTAAGGCTCGTCTTCATAGCCCCATAGCTCTGCTTTTTCTTTGGCTAAATTTACCAACTCTGTGAGGTGCGGCGCGAAGATGGTGAAGTCGTTTTTCTGGCGTGCATCAGACCACGCGGCTTTGGCTAATGAGCTACATTGTGAGGATTTCTCAACTAGTTCTTGAGGGAGCTTGTTGGATTTCTCTAGCTGGTGTCGCCACTCACGCAGGTTGGCTGTTTGTGTATGGTTAGGCTCACCTTGCTGGGCTTCTTTTTCTGCGGCTTCGAGCTTAGTTCTGAAGTCATCTCCAGTGTTTAGGGCGTGAATTTTCCCAGATAGATAGGAGAGCTGGTCAGCTCTGTGCTGGATAGACTTCTTGGGGAGGTAGGTCTCCTGATCCCAGCCGAGGCAGGATGCTGTACTAGTAAGGAGTGAGATCTCCTTATTTAGAGAAACAAGTTTTTGGTAGGCGATGTTCATGCCTGACACCAGTATCACCCTGTAGAAATGGCGTCAATATTAGGAATGATACGCTTCAGCTTTATACTACTTCTCAGCGCAGAAACTGGAGGTTGAATTACGTAATCAGCTTCCTAAAGTCGCTCTTTTAAAGAGAGGTTTGATTAGAGATGGTTAGTTATTATTCAAGTTGTTGAGCTCAGCTTCTAGAACATCGAGCACGGTGGAGAATTTTTCATCATTATTCTCATCTGCTTCGCAGAGTATTTTGTGAGCCTCTAGAACGTGCTGTTTGCTGTCACCGCAGCTAGCCTTGGTGCAGACCTTAAGTGAGGCGCGCATTTTTTCGATATCGGCATTCCATTCTGGATTTTTTGGAGCTACTTCTAGAAGCATACAGAGCCCGAGGTCTTCTAGTGAACTCTTGTTTCTGTAGTTAGCGTCGATGACTTGGAGGGTTCCGTTAGGGATTTTTGCTAATTTCATAGCAATACCAGCCATAGTACCCATAAAGGTAGAGTCCATACTGGTGCAATCTTCGAGGTCGATGACTATACAGTTACCACCAGCTTCGATATGGCATTCAGCTGCTTGCTTCATCAGTGGACTGATACTAAATGAGCCTTTGCCTTCACAACGGATCCAGGAAATGTGGCTATAGGTACCTTCCAGAATTTGATTTTTTTTGTTCACAGATTTGCTTAGCTGTTGTGTTTTAAATATTTCTTTAACCATAGTATTGTATATGTGGTCGTCAACTAAGAAAGCGTTATTAAGATAAGTATTAATAATAGTAGATGCAGTAGATGGTGGTATCTTCAGAGGGGAAATACGGGATGATTTGTCACAAAAGCTTTCTAATTTTTGTTTTTTAGGTTTGGTGGTCATTTTAATGACTTGTATTTGGCATACACTGCTGGCATGACTTCGTCACCTCATACGAATAATTTTGATCGTATTCATTTTATGGCTAGTATTTTAGGAATATCTACACTCTCAGGACTTGGGAACTCGGTCGCTGAGCATGCTCGACGTATGGAGGCTGGTGAGCATGGCTTGAGGCAGCTCACAGACCTATTGGGTGGTTCTAAATATGGAGTGTTGAAAGCTGGTTGGATTGAAGATAGGTCATTGCTACTATCTAGAAAATGGGCACCAGCGTCTACTCTGGCTGTGCATTGTGCGCGAGAGGCTATTAAGGATGCAGGGCTTAAACCATCTGACTTACGAGATGCTGCTGTCATAGCGGGTTCGTCTCGCGGGAATGCTTATTTAACGGAGTGGCCAGGGAGGCGTCCGTTCAAGCTGATGGCAGCTTCAAACTCGATGCACGGTGAGATCGCATCTGCAGTCTCTATAGAGCTAGGTATCACGGGCCCATGGCAAACGATAGCTAGTGGCTGCGCTGCATCTTTAGATGCTCTGGGCTATGCGAAAATGCTAATCGACTCCGGGATGGTGAAATATACCATTGTACTCGGGGTAGAGCTACCTTTAGTCCCGCAGATTATTAAGCATTACCAGCAGACTGGTGTCCTCACTACGAATGAGATCAATGACCCATATCACCCTGAGACTGCTGGGTTTTCACCCGGTGAGGCAGGTGCTGCACTGGTGCTTACTTCTGAGGATGTGGAGGGAAGTCCGAAGGTAAGTGGTTACTGGTGTAATTCTGATGCGGATTCTCCGGTTGGGATGCCTAGTGACGGAAAAGGCTTGAGTAAATGTCTACGGCAGGCAGTTGTGAGTCTTTCCGAGAGCTCGGATAAAAGAATTTCCGCAATTTGCCCACACGCGAGTGGAACACTACTGCATGCTCAGGCTGAACAAGCCGCTCTTCATAGCGCTCTTCTTCCTCAGAGTGAGATGGGGGAGATAAGTTTGCATCCATTGAAGCCATTTACTGGACATTCAATAGGAGCGAGTGGGCTATTAGATACTGCTATTTTAGCGTATTACATGCGTAGTTATCTACTGCCCCCTAATTTGGCAGGCCTTACTGCGAGACCTGAGCCATTTACTTTACCTGATACCACGACTTCTTTTAAAAATGCTAGTCTGCTTAAAATAGCCGTTGGGATGGGAGGGCATAATTCCGTGGTGTCCATGGAGATGTAGTGACTTAGCCCGGGGGAGTTCTGTTAAGTCGTTTGCTATTAAAATTTTATGCCGTGTTGTATGATGGATTTTATTTAAAATACTACCTATTTACGAATTGGCTTGAAGTATCAGTAATTTAATTTATTTTAATAGAAAGATGAATTTATTTCATCTCATAAATAAATATCGTCAGATTTCACATTGGCATAGCTCATTAATGAAATCTTTCACACTTAAAAACATAAATACATAGCAAAAAACATGAAAATTACAACTAAAACAGCGCACATGCGCATAACAAGAAAGGGTTTCACACTTGTGGAACTACTCGTGGTGATTGCAATCATCGCAGCTCTAGCAGGAGTATCATATGGTCCTATTATGAACCAAATCAATTCTGCTGATAGATCAGAAGCTCTCTCTAATGGTAAGAGTATCAATGTAGCATTGCTTGCATACTACAGTAAAAATAGAGAGTATCCTCGTGAGGATGTAGCTAGTGCTGAAGATGCATTTAACTTACTAATCAATAGCGGAGAAGTGAATGAAGAAAAGTACTTCTGGAACAAGTCAAATGCAAAACAAGGTTTCGCTAGTCTTGATGGTGTTGATAACGATGGGACCTTAACTGCAGATGAGAATGTATGGGGTTACAATCAGGATCTTGATGCTGGTGACGGTAGTTCACCAATCATCTTTGACGCATGTGAGTCAGCAGATGCTACAGCAGGTACAGCTACATTCAACACTGCTGTGTGGGGTGGTCAGGCAATCATTGTACGTGTTGACGGATCAGCTGAGTCAGAGAATATTGATTTCACCGGCGCCCCTCTTGATGAGAATGGTGACGGGAAAACTGGAAGCATCACTGAAGAGCGTGGAGGACAGACAGAAGCTGATATTTTCGCAATACTTTCTGACTCAGTAACATCATACACTACTACGGGTAGCTAATATAATTAGTGATTAATTAGGTAGGTATTATCTAAGAAAAAACTTATCAAACCAGTGAGTAGGCTTCGAGCCTCTCGCTGGTTTTTTTTGGCTTTATGTTGAGTTGTCAGAGTGAGGTAAATCGTGGACAGTGAGCGAATCTATGTAGAGTCTAAATTTTTAGCACACTTTTCCATCGACAAAGAAGGGGAACATGCGACTTTTTAAGCATCAAAATTTATTCGAAATGACCTGATTTGAAATCATCTATTTACACATTTTCTAAGCTCTCTTTATGGTAAAAAACTTTAGTCTAATGCTCGCGCTCCGGTATCTTAATCCGGTCCGCACGCACGTCTCTGTGATCACTCTGATCTCGTTAGCTGGTGTATCTATCGGAGTGATGGTGCTCATCGTGGTGCTATCAGTGATGGATGGATTTGAAAATCTGATCAAGGAACGTGTTCTTGGAAGAGCACCGCATATCACTTCATATCCTGTGGCTTGGGAGCCTCTTAAGAATGCTGAAGGTCGTGACAATAGTATTGAACAGCAGTGGCGGGAGCAGATGAAGGAGCTGAAAGAGTATCCAGAAGTGAAGAATGCGTACCCTCTAGTGCAAGATCACGTTTTATTAGAAATGCCAGGAGGCATCGTATTGTCGAATATGCATGGTATCGATACTAGTAATAAGATTGCGATGGATGACTTTAACTCGCTTCTTAAAGACGACGGAGTCAGTAGGCCGATGGAGGAAGGATATTTTGCCACAGTGTCATCTATTTATGCTAAGAACAACGGCTTGAAAGTAGGTGATCAGGTGGAGCTTATTTCTTCACGAAGCCTGAAGCAGCTTAAGCCCTTACTTGATGAGCAGGAGTACACACCGCTGAAAGAATTATTAAAGGATGATCTAGCTGCTGCCTTGCTGTCATTAGATGCTATTTTCAGATCTGGTAAGAACCGAAAGGGTGAAGTGCGTGAAATGATACTGAATCCGGATGCTCAGCAATTTAAAGAACAGATCAATCAATGGAAATATGCTGAGATCAGAACGGGTGAACGAGCGATGCTCATTGAGCTTACTGATGAGATTCTGTATACAGAAGACTTTGATCCGGCTGATCCAGAGGAGAAAAATTTCTACCCAATAGGGACTAAGCAAGCTGCGGTTGACTTACTAAAGGAGCTTCAGGTTCTCAATGTAGATAAAATGGATAAGGACGCGATCACTGACGTTGCCTTACCTAAGGATGTAGTGATTAGCGGGGTGTACCAGACAGATATATTTGCTCCAGGGCCAGATATATATGCTCCTTTGTTACTAGCTCAGGAATTAGCTGGAGGAGGAGAGACTGGTTATGTGCAAGGGATAACAGTGATGCTACATGATGCATATAAGGCACAGGAGATACTTGATGGAGAACTCAGTGACACGATCAATGGGAACTGGGTAGGTGAGACATGGATGGTACAGCATAAACAACAATTTGCTGTGATCAGTAGTCAGAAAACGATGATGACGGTGGCTTTATCATTTATCGTTCTAATAGCGGTTTTCTCGATTGGTGCGGTGATGTTCACGATCACTTACCAGAAAAAACGTGAGATCGGTGTGATGAAGGCGCTGGGTGCGACGCCTTGGCAAGTGACGCAAGTGTTCACGCTTCAAGGTGTGATTGTTGGTTTATTCGGTGCTCTTATTGGGGTCGGTTTAGCATGGGTGGTATTAAAGAATCTCGATGTCATTCAGAGTGCATTAGACGGAGCAGGTTTTAATCCATTCCCAGAAGGAGTCTATGGAGTGAAAACGCTGCCACATATCATGGGGTGGAAGCAGAACTCTTTGGTCTGTGTGGGTGCATTCATCCTCTGTACCCTAGCTGCGTTATTGCCTGCATGGATAGCCTCCAGAGCAGATGCGGCGAAGTCACTTAGAAATATGTAAGTATGAGAATCTGGTTATTAGAAGACGGCGAGCGCACTGGTCCACATGAGGTATACACTGTCAGAGATATGATCTCTAATGGTGAGGTCGATGCTGAGACACTAGCTTGGTATGAGGGCGTAGATGGCTGGGTGACTCTCGCTGATGTACCTGCCTATGGCTCATCTTTCTCTCAATCTAAAAATATTGATGGTGAAGATGATGAAACTCAAGAAGGGGGCAGCAGTCTAAACAAAGACGAATTTGAGGAAAAGCTAGAGAGGCATATTCATGAGCTGAGAAACTCTAGCCCTAAGCGTTCTCAGCCAAATTCAGAGCAGTTTCAGAACGAGCCGCTGCATCCTGTTAGACGTTTCTTCGCTAGGATGCTAGATATATGGATCTACTCGATCGCTATTATCTTCATAAAGTTGCAAATGGGTATGAATCCCTTTGATCAGAGTGATGTGTTCCGTGAGTTACTCTTCCATTTACCTTATATACTAGTAGATGGCTTGGCTCTGACATACTTAGGAACTACTCCTGGTAAATGGCTATTGGAGATCAAGCTCCGAAGGTCTGATGGGTATATGTTAAATTTAGATACCTCCGTCATCCGAGCCGCTAGAGTGTGGGTATTAGGTTTTGCTATGAGCACCCCTTTTATTCTGGTGACACTTCCTTTATCTTGGTTTGTAGCTTCTAAATACGGAAAGTTTCTGTGGGATATTCCGCAGAACAATATAACCGAATGTTCGCCGTTAAACCCTATCAAGATAGCTCTCTATGTAGTAGTCGTAATAGGAACTTCTGCTGTCATTCAGAGTACGATTCCAGCTGAATATCTAGATTACTTGAAGCAGCAGTCCGGTTTTAAATTTTAATATTTTCATTTCACTCCATTCTATTCTTAATTATGAAAGACATCGTTTACTTTGACCTAGAGACAAAAAAGAGCTTTACCGCAGTGGGCGGGAGTAAGCATAAAGATAAAATGGGGATGTCTGTAGGTGTGACATACTCTACGAAGACTGGGAAATATCACGTCTATGATGAGGCCAATGTCGATGCGCTAGTGAACCAGCTCGTGGGTGCTGATCTCGTGGTGGGCTATAACCACATTCAGTTCGACTACCCAGTGCTTCAGGCCTACACGATCTATGATCTGGCTAGCCAGACGATCAATCTCGATATGATGCTGGACCTACAAGAGAAGTTAGATTTTAGACTTAAGTTAGATTCGATAGCTACTTCTTCATTGGGTGCAGGTAAGACAGCAGATGGTCTCGATGCACTGCGCTGGTGGAATGAATTTCAGAAGACGAAGGATGAATCTTTCATGATGAAGATAGCTGAGTACTGCTGCTATGACGTGAAGGTGACCAAGTGTGTACATGAATACGGGATAGAGCATGGTCTTGTGCACTATGAAGATAAAAGCGGGGAGAGGGCTGAGTGCGCTGTGAACTGGTAACTGGTAACTGGGGGAATATACGATAAATAATGCAAGACAGTTACTACAGAACAGTTATTATCACCATTGTTCTCTCTAGTGCCTTACTTATTACAGTAGGACTGAGAAAGCTATCTGGGGAGCCCGGCTTGTTAGATTTTCTAAAGCAAACACAACCGGTTTCAAATGCGAGCAATGAAGATAAAGTGAAGGCGAATGTTACGTTGCCTGATCGCGCTCCTATAAAACGGTCAGAAGTTTCTCATCTAATAGCTCTGAGTAATGAATACGCCAAGATCGCACAGGTGGTAAGGCCTTCAGTGGTGAGTGTGAATACATCAGGTACTAAGAATACTCGCGTGTTAGACCGTACTGGCCGTACTGGGTATTTACCGAAGAGTGTCAAAGGCCAAGGCTCTGGAGTCATTGTTTCTGAAGAAGGTCATATCATTACGAACCACCACGTTATCGCGGATAAGCAGGAGATTGCTATCACGCTTGCTAATGAGGATAAGTATATCGCACAGCTCATCGCTATTGACCCTTCTACAGACATTGCTTTATTAAAGATAGAAGCTGAGGGAGCGCTCAAGGCTCTAAAGTTTGGGGACTCAGATGAGGTGCTGGAGGGGCATGTTGTGCTCGGATTTGGAAATCCTTTTGGTATTGGTAGATCAGTTACAAATGGGATTGTCTCTGCCCGTAGAAGTTCACGTTCAGACCTTCAGCCATCGTTATTTCAAACTAATGTCGCTATTAATCCAGGTAGCTCCGGTGGACCATTAGTAAATGTACTAGGTGAAATTGTCGGGATTAATTCATCGATTTTTTCTAGTGATAAAGAGAACCCGAGTTTTCAGGGGATCAGCTTCGCTATTCCTTCTAACTTAGTGAAGAAGACCTTCATGGATCTGCTAAAGCATCAGGAGCCTATGCGTGGTTATTTAGGGATCTATGCTGACTCTATTGAGTCCAAGCAGGTGCGCGAGCATTACCAATATAGTCAAGACGGAGGAGCCCTGGTGCATGAGATCGCTGACGGTTCGCCGGCTGATATCGCTGGCATAGAAGAGGAGGATATCATCATTGAGTATGCTGATACAGCGGTACAAGGGGGAGCTGATCTAATGTCTCTCATTCAGAAAACGGACATTGATAAAGAGGTGGAAATAGTAGTGTGGAGAAAAGGCAGAAAAGAACAACTTAATGCGAAAATTTCCCAAGTTAATGCAGGGATCAATAAACTTCCGTCTCCTAAGGTTAGTGTCGAGCAAGCTAAGAGAGTTCTCAATGAAATAGGTATCCAGCCATTCAATCTGGGGCCTTCCAGCGTAAATGGAGTAGGTGTCCAAGTGGTTATCGCTAATAGTCTTGCCGATGGAAAAATATTGAAAGGTGATGTGATTTATAAAATTAATCAGACGCCGATCTATCACGTGAATCACTTTTACCAAGTTGTACTGAGTACAGCATCCACTACCAATATAGAGATCTTCGTGATTCGAAATGGTAAGCGTTTTCTTTCTCCTATTGTTCTTGAGCAGGTGAACCGTCACTAGAAGGCTAGAAAATGCTTAGAAATGACACGCCTTGATTGACCTCTGCTTGGTGAGAGATTATAACATTCTGCGATGCCAAAGATCCAGATACTCCCTGATGTTTTAGCCAGTCAAGTAGCGGCAGGTGAGGTCGTGGAACGTCCAGCCAGTGTGGTGAAGGAAATGGTGGAAAATTCCATAGATGCTGGGGCGAAACATATCGAGGTGGAGATCCATAAGGGTGGAGCATCGTTGATCAAGATCACCGATGATGGCTGCGGAATGAATAAAGAAGACGCCTTGATGTGCTTAGAACGCCATGCCACAAGTAAGCTCAAGGATGTAAATCAGCTGGCTGCCATATCGACCATGGGCTTCCGTGGTGAGGCTGTGCCGAGTGTGGCGAGTGTTTCAAAAATGCGGATACTTACTCGTGAGGCAGATAGCGTGGAGGGTTCTGAAATCACGATTGATGGAGGTGTGGTCCAAGATGTTAGAGTAGTAGGGATGCAACATGGGACAGTCTTTGAGATAAAGAATCTGTTTTTTAATGTTCCGGCTAGAAGGAAATTCATGCGCGCGGAGAGTACTGAATCCGCTCATGTGGAGCACCAAGTGAAGCTTCATGCATTAGCGTATCCAGAGGTAAGGTTTACATTTAAAAAAGACGGTAGAGTAGTCTTCGATGTGCCGGCGACTAGTGATAGAAGGACACGTATTGCTGGGCTTTCTGGGGCAGAGATAGGCAGATCTCTCATAGAGGTGCCACGCACGGAACAAGGAGGGATGGAGGTGCTAGGTTATGTCCTTGCCGCAGATCATGCTCGTAAAGGCAGACGCCAGCAGTTTGTTTTTCTTAATGGTAGGCCAGTAGAAGATTCAGCGATCAGCCGTGCGATCAAAGATGGTTTTAAGGGAGCTGTGATCGATGGTTTCAATCCTACAGCTTGGCTCTGGATCACAATGAACCCTGCTCTAGTGGACGTGAATGTGCATCCAGCGAAAAAAGAGGTGAGGTTTCATAAGCCGTTTGAGGTTCGGAGTCTAGTACTCAATGCTGTAGAAGCTCGTTGCATACCTCAGCCGAAAAACTCTGCATCGAAGAGCGTGGCCGCAGGGCAAGCGAAAATTATTTCTCGTAAGACTGGTGAAGTTTCCCCAGTGGTGAACTTATCAGGCCAGAGAACCTCGAATCAAGATCTAACAAAAGCTGAAGACCTTGAGGTGGTGAAAGTTGAGAGCGGGGAGTCGACTACGTCTGTCATCGACAAGCCGGTCACCGAGGCTGTAGCTTCGTCTCCTAGTTCTAAGCCTAGCTCTGGGTCTACCTCAGGTTCTAGACCTTCGTTTCCCACACCAGTAGCTCAGCAGGATAAGCTAGAAATAGAAGAAGCAGAGAGGCCACGTTTTAATATACTATGTTCGCTGCATGACACTTATGTATTGATGGAAGGCGAAGATGGTTTAGTATTACTAGAGCCTAAAGCAGCGCGTGATCGGGTAGTCTATGAGAAAGTGCTAGATTCAGCTCAGAAGCACACTGGCGACGGGGTGGAGATAGCCAGCCAGGGGCTGTTAGTTCCAGAAGTCATCGACCTCGAAGCAAGAGACCTGGATGTAGTTTTAAGTAATCTCGAAAATTTCTCAGAAGCTGGAATTTCTATCGAACCCTTTGGAGGAAGTTCTGTTCAGGTGCGTAGTCTGCCAGCGCTTATCGAGGTGGATAGCCCGCGAGAGTTTATCACCGTGATGATCGATGAGTTAATCGCTACTCAGGGCGGAAGGCGAGGTAAGCAGATGGCATTTGAGGTATTTGCTGAAACCTTATCGCAGAGAGTGGCTAAGTATGAATGCTGTGATCTACGAGGTGTAGAAAATTTGTTAGACGAGCTGTTCGCCTGTGATTTACCCTACTGTACTCCTGATGGAAGACCTACTTTGGTGCAGATTTCACTGAATGAATTAGAGAGAAAGTTTAAAGGATGATAAGATGAGTGTATTGTTAGTGATCAGAGAAGAGAAGTATCAACAGCGGCTAGAGGCCTTTGCTGTGCGTGTTGCAGCGGCTAGAAAACAACAGCTCTATGTTGTGAATCTCTCAACAGGCTCAAGCCTGCCAGACATCACTTCCATAGAGTGGCAGGATGAGCAGGTTAAGGTGGTCAAGCTTGAGACACCTAATCCGTACAGAACGATTAGGCAGCTAGAGGCTACTCTGGCTCCTCAGATTTTAATTCTCAATGATGCTACTGACAGCTCAGAGCAGGTCAGAAAGATTATTAACCAAGCGAGTGATGAGATTGGCTGTGAGTTGATGGTGGTAAGGATAGGTGATGGCGAAGATCAGGGTGATAAGATTTTAGTGCCATCTAGTGGCGGGAGACATTCAAGAGTAGCGCTCAAGTTGGCTTATGAAATGGAAGGTGAAGATGCTACAGCCTTCTTCGTAGAGCCAGATGTGGACGATGTTTCTGAGTCAGTCGGCTTTTCCCACTTACATCGTTACATTAATAAGGCTGGTGTGCCAGACGGCGGGATGCGCTGTGAGGTGGCTTTGAAAAGTGATGTCTTCGAAGGGATACGTCATGAAGTGCAGAAGACAGAATATGGCTTAGTCATGATCGGTGCATCGGGACATCATTCTCTTAGAAAGCGTCTTTTTGGGACTATTCCTGAGAAGCTGATGCAAGGAGAAAAAGGGATGAGTCTCTGTGTGGTGCGCGCTGCACTGCCTATAAAGAGTAAGCTTAGCCAGAAGTTCGAGCGCTTATTACATCTTAATGTGCCACAGCTGAATCGTGATGAGCGTGTTGCATTGTTCGATGATGTGGAAGAGAAGTCTCGTTGGTCATTTGATTTTGCTGCATTGATGATGCTGGCGACTTTAATTGCAAGTTTGGGATTACTTTCTAATAGTGCCGCTGTTGTGATAGGCGCTATGTTAGTGGCTCCACTGATGATGCCATTGTTAGGTGGTGGGTTATCGCTAGTGCAGGGTAACTGGCCATTATGGAAACGCTGTCAGTCTGCAGTTCTGTTAGGTTTCTTTAGTGCCTTAGCGATTGGTGCGATCATGGGGTTAGTTGCCCGTCTGTTAGACATGCCAATGACGTCAGAGTTAGCAGCTCGTGGTGAGCCTAGTTTGTTAGATCTCGGTATCGCATTCTTCTCTGGGGTGGCAGCAAGTTATTGTGTGGCTCGCCCAAAGCTAGGTGGAGCTCTGGCTGGTGTAGCGATCGCGGCAGCTCTGGTGCCACCGATAGCTACGACAGGTATTTGTTTAGTGTTAGGGAAGTTTCCAGTAGCTCAAGGTGCGGCGCTATTGTTTGGAACTAACGTAGTGGCTATCGTGCTAGGTGCGGCATTTAATTTCTACCTAGCGGGTATTCGTGGACGAAAGAAGGCAGAAGGGGGAGTCTGGTCTAATAGATTTCTTATCGTACTCACGCTAGTGATGGCAGGGCTATTAGTGCCATTGACCTCTGTGCTGATTGAGAGAATAGCTGGTCCAGTGGAAATAGAAGAAGTGCTGACTGACTGTGCTGAAGACTTTGACCTTAAGGTGCTGCGTGTGCAGAGATCTAATCACCTCGACGGCATACCTTTAATCGATATTACGGTGGAGTCTGCTGTGCCAGTAACAATGTCAGTAATGCAAAGTATCAAACAAGCGATCGAAGATAAAACTGAGAAGGAGGTGCATCTCAGAGTGAAAACGATTCTCGTGAGTGATCTTTAAGGAGAGCGGTATAGCTATACTTTAATAAGTACGAGTGAAGTTCTGCAGGGGATGTAAATTTTGATCTGATGGGAGTCGTTGTTTTCCTTGCTGAAATGTTCTGTTTCCTTACTGACCCTGTGCTGCCCTCCATATTCTGAGCCATCTGTATCCAGCAAGATTTTATACTTTCCAGGTTGGTGAACATTGATGAGGTAGTCAGTCTGTGACTGCTCTTGATGAAGATTATGAACGAAGATGAGGTTACCGCGCTCGTAGGCGAGAATTTTTTCGTCTTCACTAGCCCAGAGTTGTTGTGCTGGATCACAGCGGAGGAATTGTTGTTGTCTTTCAAGGAGCATCAGGTCTTTATCAAATGCTGCTAAGAATTTATACTTAAGCGTAGGGTCATGCATGAGCGACCACTGACGGCGACAGTACTGGTATGACCAGTCATTGCCAGCACGAGGGAAGTCTATCCACTCTGGATGGCCGAATTCATTGCCCATGAAATTTAGCCAACCTTCACCAGCAAGCGAGAGTGTGAGCAAGCGGATGATCTTGTGTAGGGCGATGCCGCGCTCTATGACTGGGTCGTTGTCATCCACGCTCATATTCCAGTACATTTTCTCATTCATCAGTCGGAATGCGAGTGTCTTATCGCCTACGAGTGCTTGATCATGGCTCTCTGCGTAGCTAATATTTTTCTCCCCGTAGCGGCGGTCTGTCATCTGTTTCCAGATCTCATGCACACTCCAGTCTTCATCGCGGGATTCCTTTAGTAGCTTGATCCAGTAGTCTGGGATGCCCATGCTGAGTCTGTGGGTGAAGCCTACACCACCTTCAGCTATAGGACGGCAGAGCCCGGGCATGCCGCTCATATCTTCGGCGATGATGATGGCGTGTGGGTTGATCTCATGGGTGAGGGTAGTCGCGAGTTGGAGGTAGAGAATAGCGTCTTGATCGACTTTCTCGTCAAAGTATTTTGCGCTGTTATCAAAGCTGATGTCTCCGTGATGTTCATAGAGCATGGAGGTGACTCCATCGAAGCGGAAGCCGTCGAACTGATATTCTTCTAGCAAGTAGCGGATGTTAGAGAGGAGAAATTTCCGCACCTCAGGCTTGCCGTAGTCGAAGCATTTCGAGTCCCATTGTGGCTGATCACCTCTTTCACCTGCGTGGAAATACTGGTGGTTAGTTCCGTCAAAGTCATTCAGGCCTTCAGCGATGTTTTTTACCGCATGTGAATGCACGAGGTCTAGTAGGATAGCGAGTCCGTGACGGTGTGCTGTATCAACCAGGTGTTTGAGATCCTCTGGCGTTCCGAAGCGTGAGCAGGCTGCGAAGAAGTTAGAGACGTGATAGCCAAACGACCCGTAGTATGGGTGCTCTTGTACTGCCATAAGCTGGATCGTATTGTAGCCAGCCTGCGCGATGTGTGGGATGACTTTATCGGCAAATTCTCGATAGCTGTGCAGCCGTGGTTCTTCACCGCTCATCCCAGTGTGGGCCTCGTAGATGACTGGTGAGACTATGTGTGAGGCATTAAATTCTGAATGCTGCCAGAGGTAAGGTTTTTCTGGTTGCCAAATCTGGCCGCAGAAGTCGTGAGTCTCTGGGTCTTGGACAGCTCTGTTGATACAGGCTGGGATGCGGTCTCGGATAGAGTCATCTGCTCCGTGGATACGGAGTTTTATTTTATCTCCATGTGCTAACACGTCAGCAGGGAGACTGAGTTCCCAGAGAGTGCTATCGGATTTAGCTTGCTGAAGAGGGTGGTTCTTACCATCCCATTGATTAAAATCTCCAATAAGCTGAATGCCTTTTGCATGAGGAGCCCATTCTTGAATGACCCATTGATCAGACGCAGTATGAAAATGAACTCCACGGGAATAATGAGTGGAGGCGTAGTCGCTGAGTGGTAGCTGCTGCTCACGGATTCTTGCTAGCTCGCTGGTATAGCGCTGAATGCGTTGTAGTATCTGCGCGGTGTGTGGTCTGAGCCACTCGTCGTCAGTGACTAGCTTAGGGCAGGCAGGTAGGTTTTTCAGATCATTTTCCATTGAGGAGTCTAGCCTACGGGGTTATTTTATGTGGGACGATGAAAATGTAGGGTTTTTTTGAGAAATTATATATAGACAAAAAGCGAATCTTATATTACATCCACACCCGCAACGGCAGTCTTGTCGATGCATCATAAATGGCACGATAGCTCAGTGGTAGAGTAGAGGACTCATAAGCCTTTGGTCCCGAGTTCAAATCTCGGTCGTGCTACCAATTTCTAAAGTTGATAAGGACTTACGTTAATTCGTGAGTCCTTATTTTTTGCAAGCATCATTAAGCCATAAGGGGAATCAGTTTTGTGAAGCAACCGACAGCTAAAATGAGCTTAACGCGCCTCGAATAGACAAATCAGATGAAAAACATCTCTATTTCATTCTAAGTATGCGAGTGTGAGCTTTCTGGTATTAGCGTTTTGATGTGATTTCAACCTGCTTAGAACAGGGGTGTTAGATGGCTTTGTTTTCCTGAGGTTACTTTATCTATCAGCGTTCTGACTGAAGATAAAACTACCTAGAGGGTTCTATGCTCTCGCGGATTTTTGCTTCTAGATCATTGGTCAGGCCGTACTCGCTTAACTCCGCTAGAAATGCCTCCGGATTTTGGCCGATGCCAGATCCTAGGTAAGCGTTCAGCCTTGTGGCTATGGTGGAGTCTGCTAGTGATTTCGCATCTGGAAAGAGGTCATCTATAGAGTTACGGAGATCACCAAAGATAGCATATTTCTGGTGGTATTTTTCTGCGTAGGTGAACTCTTTAATCAGTCGTATTTTAGTGGCTACTTCTGTAATGTTGAGCTTACTGCGGTCGGCCCAGGTCTTAAGAGAAGCTTCCGCGAGCGCCTTCTGTTTATCATTACGATAGAAGATAGCATTCTCGTATTGAATACTACTGTTGTTCCGCTCGCAGCGGTGACCTCGCCAGAAGTAGTTTAGTAGCTCGGAGTAACTGATCTTTTCAGGATCGTAGTCGATGGATATGGCTTCTGTGTGATCACCCATGCTGTAGTAGCTTGGATTTTCTTTATGACCGCCACAGTAACCTACGCGGGTTCTGAGCACTCCATGAAGACTCCCGAACTGGGAGTCTGGACCCCAAAATCAGCCCATGCCAAAGGTGATAGTCTCAAAGGGAATACTAGCTATTCTTTCATCAAAGCTCATGTGTGCGACGGGTTCGGATTCTACGACTAATTTTTCACTGAGGATATGCTTACCAACTAAAAAGATGGTTATCGCTCCTAGTATTATGGCTATCTGGCGGAATATAAATTTCATAGAACAGATGGGCTGTTGAAGATAAGATACATCTGAGGAGTTATTTATTCCCAGTAGATCCCATGCTTATGGCTCATGCCTCTGACTGATTCTTACCAGAGTGGGGGAAATATTATTTCTTCTGAGTAGCTAGAGCATCTATCGCAGCGAGGACGTCTTTACCCTGAGTCTTGGTGCCTGCCTTGAGGGCACGCCAGACGAGCACTCCGTCCTTGAAGAGGTAAGCTTGGCGAGATGCCATTGTTCTCATAACAAGCGGGACGTGAAAGGCTGTGGTGACTGCTTTATCAGAATCCGCTACGAGAGTGTAACCGAGTTTTGCCTTCGCTATGAATTTCTTCTGAGTCGCTGCCTTATCGGTAGAAACGCCAAATACTGTGACTTTGTTTTTTGCTAATTTTTCAGATACAGACTGTACCGAGCTACACTGCTTAGTTCAGCCGCCAGTCATCGCCTTGGGATAGAAGAAAACTAAAACGTATTGATCTCCTTCTGCTGCGGCGAGTGGTACTTTCTCTCCGTCTTGATTAGTCACTTGCAACTCGGGCAGTTCTGCACCGAGTTCAAGACCAGAAACCTCCTGCTTCTCAGCCGCTTTCTTTTCAGGCTTTGCCGCTACCTTAGCAGGTAGAGCAAGGCTGAAGAAGGCTAGCGTAAGTATGCAGAAGAGCATTCTCTTTAAAATGGTTTATGGATACCTAGGTAGGCAGCTACTGCACCTAGACCTATGCATAGGAGCCATGCTGTAGAGCCTTTGATGACCTCTCGCTTAGCAAGAACTACTGCTCCACCGAAGCATAGCCAGAGTACGAGCTTCACGATCATGAAGATAGGAAACGTTGTATCAAAGTTAGCTTCATATGATTCTTTCATTCTAGCCTGCATCCCGAAGCCTGCCACTAGGATAAGGAGGAGTGAAATACCGTGGCCGATTACCGCACATTTATTATACTTAGTGAAGAGTGAGCCGAGTGAGAGCATGAGCATAAAAATGCCTACGTAGTGAATGAGTTTATATACTGTATAGTCCATAGTGTGTTAGAGTAAAATTTAATAAGAGGAGAGCGTTGGAAGCTGCTGCTAGAGCTTACTTTCTGCACTTGTTGATGAGGTCATCAAGATATGCCGTGATGTCCATTAGTCCAGTAGTGTATTTATTGTCATTTAAGCAAGTGAGGTCAGCGCGAGCTTCCTTGAGCATTTCTGCAGCAGTGTCTAGCGCTCCTTCTATCGCTCCCGCGTAGTCAGCTATTCCCACAAGTACCTCGAAGTCGAGAGCTTGCTGTTCGATGATTCGCTTGTTGAGTTTCTGGCGCTGATCATCCGTTGCGTTCTCTAGTAGAGTCAACATTGGTAGTGTGAGCTTACCTTTCTCAAGGTCAGTTCCTAAAGTCTTGCCAATCTCGTCTTCTGTACCAATGAGGTCTACGCAGTCATCATAGATCTGATACGCTGTACCGAGTTTCATGCCGTAGTCGTAGAGCGCTTTTTCAGTCGCTTCATCCGCGCCTGAGAGATTTGCTGATATGCCTGTAGCTGCCGCGAAGAGTGCTCCAGTCTTCATAGAAATGACTTTAAAGTAGTCTTCCTTAGTGAGTGTCATGTCGAATCTACGCTGACTCTGAATCACTTCACCTTCGCACACTTCACGTGAAGCTCTACCTACCTTGCGATTGATCTCTATGTCGTCAAATTCTGTCGCTAAAAGAAGGGCGTGTGAGAAAAGTGCGTCGCCAAGAAGTACTGCCATTCCATTACCCCACTTGGCATTTGCCGTGAGTTCTTTACGGCGAGTCGTTGCCTCATCGATGATATCATCATGAACCAATGTAGCCATATGGATGAGCTCTAATACCACACCTATCTTAATATTGTCTTCAGTGATGGCACCCAGAGCCCCACCTGTAAGGATGGCTAAAGCTGGACGGATACGTTTGCCGCTCGTATTGCAAATGTAATCAATATAAGGCGCTACACCCGGATCAAAGGCGTTTACCTGATCTGCTATTTGTTTCTCTACCTTACGTATTTCTGGGCGTACCAGCTCAAAAGGTAATTTACCTTTCGCATCGGTAAAAGGAGAAAATGTTTTCAATATGCCCATGACTAATAATTTGTCTTGTTAATTGAGTAAGCTATATACCAAATCTATGTTCCTGCAATAAAAATCTCGTGTTTTTTGAATTTTCAATAATTACTGAAATGGTAATTAGCGCTCTCAATGATTCCGTGAACGGTTTCTGAGATTTTTAAATCATCGGTATTAATGCTGAGATCTGCTACTTCATGGTAGATTGGGTTTCTCGTTGCGAGCATTTCTTCTACCTTCTGACGGGCATTATCTGTCTGTAGTAGAGGTCTGTGACTAGAGGTCGCGGTACGCTTCATCACAGTATCCACACTAGCACGTAGCCAGACTACATAGCCGAGCTTCTTCAGCCAGGCTCTATTAGCCTCCCGTACTGGAAGTCCACCACCAGTAGAAATGATCTTATGGGTAGAGTTTCTAGCCTTAATCTGTTCTAAAAGATCGGTTTCAAGTCCACGGAAGTACTCTTCACCGCTTTCAGCGAAAATGTCAGAAATCGGCTTTCCCACACTGTCCTCAATGAGAACATCAGTATCGATAAGCTTGTAATTAAGCTGTAGGCCTATCTCTCTACCTACCGTTGATTTCCCACATCCCATGAAGCCAACCAGAACAATGTTCTGGCCTGCTGTGGGGCTGGCTAATTCGGGAAATTCTGACATGCGAGTGATTCTGAGAGTATGTGTGGATATATGCAAGAGTGAAAATTTATCTATAACTCGCGCTAACTACTTGAAAATCCGTCTAGAGTCTGTATGAAACGCGCATGCCTGCAGCACCCACTTTAAAGGAAGTCAGAGTTTTCGCACCCGCCACAGTCGCCAATGTTGCCTGTGGATATGATGTGTTAGGCTTTGCTATAGATGCCCCGGGCGATGAAGTCGTCGCGCGTTTTTCAGATAAACCAGGACTCCGCATCACGGAGATCACAGGGGATGACGGCAAGCTACCTAAGACTGTAGAAGGGAATACAGCAGGTGTGGCAGCTCTAGATCTCCTCCGCCATCTCGGCATGCAAGACCGCGGTATTGAAATGGAGATCCATAAGAAAATGCCATTCGGTAGTGGGCTAGGTTCATCAGCAGCTTCTGCAGTAGCAGGTGCTTACGCGGTAAATAAACTCATCGGTGAGCCACTCACTAAGAAGCAACTTCTACCATTCGCCATGGCTGGAGAAGCTAGTGCAGACGGTGCCTACCATGCAGATAATGTCGGGCCATCACTACTCGGTGGTATTGTTTTCATCCGCTCTAATGAAGAGCTAGACATCGCACAGATCCCAGTACCTAAAGATCTATGGGCAGCAGTCGTTCATCCAGAGATTGAGATCCTTACTAAGGTGGCGCGTGAAATTTTACCAACGAGTATCCCGATCGAAGACGCTACGACACAGCTGGGGAATCTCGGTGGCCTCATCTGCGGTCTCATCCAGGAAGACTACGGCTTGATCAGTCGCTCTATCCACGACGTCATCGCTGAGCCATACAGACAGAAACTTATCCCCGAGTTCTATAATGCCAAGCGTGCAGCGCTAGCTAGTGGAGCACTTGGCTTCTCCATCTCTGGCGCTGGCCCTAGTGTCTTCGCCCTCTGTGAAGGTGAAGAGACCGCTAAGAAAGTAGCAGCCGCAGTCGCTCAAGTGTTTACCGATATCAATCTAGAAAACCAAACTCACGTATCTCGTATCAACCAAAGCGGTGTGCACGTAGTTTCTTAATCATCATCACCACTCTAACAACATGAAATTTTACTCAACTAACAATCCTGAACTCCGAGTAGACCTCAAGGAAGCCGTCATTCGCTCGCTTCCTGCAGACAATGGGCTCTACATGCCAGAGTCCATCGCGCCACTCCCTGACTCATTCTGGGAAAACTGGCGTACGATGAGCTTCTCTGAGCTCGGATACCATGTTGCTAAAAATTTCTTCCAAGACGCCATCCCTGCCAATGACCTTAAGCAAATAGTAGATGACTCGATCAACTTCGAAGCACCACTTGTAGCACTCAGTGAGACGACGCATATACTGGAGCTCTTCCACGGACCGACTCTTGCGTTCAAGGACTTCGGCGCTCGCTTCATGGCTCGCCTCATGGCCTACCTCACTAAGGATGACACAGAGGAACTTACTGTCCTAGTTGCCACCTCAGGTGACACCGGTGGTGCTGTAGCCTCTGCCTTCCATAATGTGGCCGGCACACGCGTCATCATCCTCTACCCTAAAGGTGGCGTCAGCGACTTACAAGAAAAGCAACTCACTACTCTAGGTGGAAACATCTCCGCTCTCGAAGTAGAAGGGACATTCGATGACTGTCAGCGTATGGTTAAATCATGCTTCCTCGATGCTGACCTCGCTAAGAAGCATAACCTCACTTCTGCAAACTCGATTAATATTTCCAGACTCCTGCCGCAGTCATTTTATTACTTCCACGCTGCACGTCAGCTACTAGATCTCCACGAGGGTGCTGAGCCGACATTCGTTATCCCAAGTGGAAACTTTGGTAATCTAACAGCTGGTCTCATCGCCGTCCAAATGGGACTCCCAGTGAGACAATTTGTAGCCGCAACGAACATCAACGATGTGGTGCCGCGCTATCTTGCAGATGGTAAATATGAGCCAGTGAAGTCTGTAGCCACTATCTCTAATGCAATGGACGTAGGTGCTCCGTCTAACTTCGCCCGGATGCAGGACTTCTTCGGCAATGACTGGGACAGCATGCGCGAGAGCGTCAGCGGTCTAGCATTCAGTGATGATGAGACCCGCGTAGCGATCAAGGAAGTCAAAGACACCCTAGACTACACGATAGACCCTCACGGAGCTATCGGTTGGCTAGCCTCAGAGGCTTGGTTAGAAGCTGCCCCTGACTCACACACTGTGATCTTAGAGACAGCTCACCCATCGAAATTTATCGATACTATGGAAGCAGAACTGGGTGCAGGAAACATCGATATTCCAGAGCGACTTGCTTGCCTATCGGAGCTGGAAAAAATAGCGACTCTAGTAAAGCCAGACCCACAAGAGGTCATCGGCTACCTTGGTTAGAGCTGGACTTAGAGCTAGAGCTCGTCTATTTACCTTTACAGTCCTATAGTCCTGAATACATAAACATAGAGATGAGCAATGACCCACTACACGGTATCACCCTCGAGCGCATGCTCACAGAGTTAGTCGAGGCTTATGGCTGGGATGACCTTGGCTTCCGGATTAAAATCAACAGCTTTAGTAATAACCCAAGTATCAAGTCTAGCTTGAAATTTCTACGTAAGACTCCCTGGGCGAGAAATAAAGTAGAGATTCTCTACAAGCAATACTTGGGGCTTAAGGACCCTGAACGCAGGATCTGATTTTATTTAAATCATCTTCAATGAGGGTGCTGATCATTGCGAGTTTTTTGTTCCTCGGTTATTTTAATAACCGTGAAGATCCATTTCATCACTGTGCTTCATCTGGATTTTTTTACCGTTCTTCTTCTGGATCACGCGGAAGTGATGCAGCTCCTCCATCTTGATGAGCGTGATCGCTTCTCCTGGCGAGCCAGCTCGTCCGGTTCTGCCGATGCGGTGGATGTAGTCTTTTGGTGAGCGTGGAAGTTCATAGTTGAATACGCAGGGGAGGAACTCGATGTCGATACCACGTGCTAGTAAGTCAGTGGTGACGAGGACATGCAGATTCCCATCCTTAAAGGAACGTAAAGTCTCACGTCGGGCTCCTTGGCTCATTTGTGAGTGTATCTGAGCGGCATTGATGCCATTTTTACTGAGCTTATTGAGTATGGAGTCGACAGTCTTTGCTGATGAGGCGAAGACGAGGACTTGCTTATGCTCGCTCTTTTTAATCAGGTAACGAAGTAGTGGACCTTTGCGCTCTTTCGTGACGAAGTAACCTAGCTCGTTGATCGTGCTCTCTTCTTCTGTAAACTCTATTTTGATGATGACAGGATCGACGAGAAGTACTTGCTGGATAGCAGTGAGGTCTGGGCTGAGGGTAGCTGAGAAAAGCAGGTTTTGTCTTTTCTTCTGCAGGAGAGACAAGATCTTATCTACCTCTTCTTTAAACCCTAGGTTCAGCATTTTATCCGCCTCATCCAGAACTAAGGTAGAGACTGAGCTGAGCTTCAGTGCGTTCTTATCTAGTAAGTCTAGCAGACGTCCCGGAGTGGCTACTACGATGTCTGTTTTCCCCAATGCCTGCATCTGAGCATTGACTGATGCTCCACCATAAAGAGCGATGGAGTGGATGCGCTGAGGTAGTTTTTCTGAGAATTCACGAATGACCTCCTGTACCTGATCCGCGAGTTCGCGGGTAGGCACGAGGATCAGAGTTGCTGGCTCGCGGTGCTTTGCTGAGCTTTCTTTCAGAAGCCCTTGTAGGATGGGTAGCACGTAGCTAGCCGTCTTGCCTGAGCCCGTTTGAGCTACCCCCATGACGTCCTTGCCGCTGATTACCGCCGGGATGGCAGCTAGCTGGATAGGAGTAGGCTCGGCGTAACCTTGAGAAGCAAGAGCCGAAAGAAAAATGTCACTAAGACCTGTGGATAAGAAAGACATGAAAATGAGGTGAATGAGCACATCTCAGACCTTAGCTGGAAGCTGGGCGGAGGAAAGTGCTGGAGGGATGACTACCCTTTGGTCATTAGCTCAGTGAGCTGACGAGCTTTGTCTAAGATAGGAGCTGTGTCGCAGCCATGAGAATAGTAATTTTTCAGAAGCATAGCAGCCATGCTAGGTGTTAGCTTATAAGGTCTCGCGAGGAGGACATCACGGAGGCCCTGCTTTTCGTTGTCACGTAAGATCACGATAGCTTGCTCGTGGAGTTCTTTAGGGATCAGTTTCTCGATCTCTTCTTGAAGTCTCTTAGGAGTTGATTTTGGAAAACCGAAAGTAGATGTTGGCGCGTTGTTTAGTTCTTCAGACATAATGATTTGGTAAAGTGTGTGTTATTGTTAAAATATGGATCCCGCACGAGGTAGGGATGTAGTCCTATTGGCTATATGTCAGTTTCCCAAGGAGTCAATCATAACAAAACTACCTGCATATGAAATGTTAGCAGGTGTTACGATTCTGAAATAACGATGAACGTAAGACTAGCGACAATGCTACTTTTTAAGTCTGATAGAAATGATCTGAACTTTCTCTTCAGGTACATCTCGGGCGCCAGTTTTGACTATGGCTATTTTTTGGACTACTTCCATTCCTGCGGTGACTTTACCGAAGACGGTGTGCTTGCCGTTTAGGTAGTGGTTGTCTTTTAAGTTAATGTAGAATTGGCTGCCGTTAGAGTTCGGACCTGAGTTGGCCATTGCTAGGTATCCGGTATTCATCGGGAATGATGTGAGCTTATTGTCATAGTTATAGCCCATAGATGTGTAGAGATCTTTGATGGTTAGTGTTTCTCTATATTTTACTAATTCTTGTTCAAATTCTGTTTGTTTTGCCTCAAGCGTCTCTTGGGAGTCGATGCCGAGTTTTTTAAAGATAGGCTGAGCGATCATTTGCTGAATCTGCTGAGGTGGGTAGATCTTCAGGTTTTTATGAACTCCTGTTTCCTTATTGAAGACTTTCGCTTCGTTAAGACCTAGGCTGTCTGCATTGATCTCGTCCTTGAAGGTGTATCCTGGCTTACCTCTGCCAGTTCCTGATGGGCAGCCACCCTGGATCATGAAGTTGTTAATCACGCGGTGAAAGATTAATCCATCATAAAATGGCTTGGTTACTTTCTCACCAGTAGGGCTTGTCCATTCCTTGGTCCCTTCTGCTAGGCCAATGAAGTTTTTGACTGTTGCTGGAGCGGACTTGGCAAGCAGCTCTATGGTGACTTCTCCATGGTTCGTCACCATAGTCACTACAGGGTTTTTAGCTTCTTCTGCTTGGAGTGGCACTAAAGAAGAGACAAAGAGAGCGATGATCCATTTTTTCATGGCAATATTCTAATCATATTCGTCTTAGAAATCTACTATTTCTTGTGAATCATTTTGGCAGGAAATCCAGGCAGGAGTGAGTTGGGTGTTTTTTCTTAATCAAGAGTTGCGCCTGTGAGCGCTGGAGGTAAGGTTTCAGCGTAGTCATTTAACTATCTATTTATCTATGAAGTTCCCACCGAAAATCAATTTTCCTCCAGACGATGCAAGTGATGCTGGGCCATGGAGAAACTCCCGATTGTATGAGGCGTTTCCTGTTATATTTCCTGTGTTCTCGTATCTGGTGATTTTGTGGTGCTGTGTGGTATATTACATGACGTTTTCTGTAAGATCTGACTGGGATGATGTAATCGCTGTTAGAGAAGTACTTGGAGGGCCTGTTTTTCAGAACCCTTACAATGAGCCGATGTGGAAATTTCTTACTACCTGTTTTTTCCATGACTTGAGCTTCATGATGCATCTGCTGTTCAATATGATGTGGATTTTCACATTGGGGCCACTAATGGAAAGAGGCATCGGGACGGCTAAGACGGTTTTGTTTTTTGCCGCAACAGGATTTATAAGTTCTGCTATATCATGTGCTATCTCTGAAGTTCCAGGCGTGGGGATGTCTGGGATCGTTTATGCTTTAGTAGGTTTCATGTGGACAGCTTGGCCACGTTGGACTGGCTTTCTTGAAAAGTTTAACGGACAGACGGTGAAGTTGTTGATCTTCTGGCAGTTGATCTGTTTTGTCCTCACTGCTACTGGTGCCTACAATGTTGGGAATGCTGCCCACATCTCAGGGATGATCTACGGTGCCTTGATCGGTAAGTGGGCTTGTATGGGGAATGAGCGAGGCAAGCTGTGGATGTGGCTGACTATAGGCTTCACGCTCTTTGGTGTTGCTTGTGCCTTTAAGCCATTGAGTGCTTGGTTCTAGAATCTGACCTATTTCGCGTCACATTCTTTCTTGTTGTGGAAAAATGAGACATGAAAATGGGGGCTGGCTACTGGAGATTAGCAGTGACTCCAGCAGTGGGGAATTTTTCATTGAGGATCCAGCTTCTGATTACTTCTGGATTTCTAGAAATATTACTAATCACTCGATAGTTAGATGCTTTGAGTGATGAGGCGTTATCCACGTCTTGATCTACGACACATTGTTCAGATCCAGCGGTGGCGTGAATGTAGTTTAACTTACCGTCCTTGATGACTACGAATGCAACGTGGGTGTCTAAACCTATGATCTGTATGCCTTCGTACTTATTGGTGAGGTGCTCCACATAGAGTGGGTATGGAGTGGCTACCTTTATTTCTAAGTGATCATCGCTCTTGACGAAGGTTCTGATGATGTTCTGTGACGGCTGTCTAGCTACTGTAAATCGGTTGATGTCGAACCCTGCATCACGCATGACTACTGAGACGAAGTAGCCGCATGCTATCTTGCCTTCACCACCTGGTGTGGAGGCAGTGCCATTGAAGTCATACGGGTGGCCTAACCAGCAGCGCATCATCCGCGGCATGGCTTCTTCTAAGAGAAAGCTAGCGTGGCTGAGAATTTTTTCTTGTTCAGCTTGGCTGTTGGCGTTGAGGAATAGCTCTTTGAGTTGTTGGCGCTCGCTAGCGAGTTCGTCGATGAGGGCGCGGTATGTCTCTGGGTCAGGCTTGTGCTTCGCAGTTCCTTGAGCGCTAAAGATCTTATCGAGCCCCCATTCTACGCGCTGTACGTATGCTATGACACCGAATGAGAGTACGGCTAAAATGAGGGTGTACTTGATGAGGCTGGCGAAGAAACCTGGCTCTTCGAGCATCTCAAAGTCCTCTTCCTCTTTTTGCTTGCTTTTTAACCTTCTGCGGGAGCTTGGCGGAGGGACTCTGCCTGCGGTTTTCTTGACTACTTTCTTGGTCGTTTTCTTCGCTGTTTTCTTCGCGCTTTTCTTCGCCTGCTTTGTCTTTGGATTAGACTTAGTAGAGCTTTCGTTGGTTTTCGCACGCTGGATAAAGGATGGCTTCATGAGGATTTCGCTGGAGTATAACGATGATTTTATCAATAGTAACTTAGAATATGGCAGCTAGGTTACAGAGTTCGATGAAATTGAATGTTAGAGGTAAGTTTTTTGTCCGTGATGGAGAAGAGATTTCCATTAATGCTGTGACGTATGGACCTTTTCCTCTGCCGACACCTACGCACGATACAGAGATCCTGCGGATTGTGAAGGCGGGATTTAATGCTATCAGAATATATGAAGAGCCGACACGAGATCTTATAGAAGCAGCGGGGAAGCATGGTGTGATGGTTTTTCTTGGTGTGCATTGGCAATGGACGCGGGTTTTCCGTGGTCAGGAGTGTGAGAGGTATTTTATAGAGGCTAAGTTACGGCTCGGTGAGCTGTTAGAAAAATGGGGTGGTGAAGATGCAGTGGTAGGTTGTTACGTGGCGAATGAGATTCCTTCTGATGTCGCGCGCTGGATAGGGCTGGTGCGGGTGCGGGAGTCGCTTGAGGAGCTGATAGATCTTTGTCGTGGGCTAGCGCCGGATGTTCTTATTGGGTATTCGAATTACCCGAGTAGTGAATATTTAGAACCCGGGAATGCAGACTTCACAGGGTTTAATATTTATTTAGAGGATAGAGAGAAATTTTCCAACTACCTAGCTCGGCTACATCATCTGGCTGGTGATAGACCGGTGCTTGTATCTGAGTTCGGTCTGGATAGTAAACAACATGGAGCAGAGGCGCAGCAGGAGATGCTGCTGTGGGCGCGTCAGGAGGCGCTGGATGCAGGAATAGCAGGGACTACGATGTTTGCTTGGAGTGATAGGTGGCGCGTGGGAGAGCGCGAGGTGACAGGGTGGGAGTTCGGTCTAACAGATAGAGATGGGGTGGAAAAATTTCCACTAAAGAAGCTAGGTGATCTGAAGCGTAGTGCTTTCCCTATGCCTAAGATCAGCGTGATCATCTGTGTGTATAATGGCGTGGATAGAGTGACGAAGGCGGTGGAGTCTCTTGCGCCTGATAAGGTGAACTATCAAGACTATGAGGTCATCGTGGTGGATGATGGATCTACTGATGGGACTCAGGAGGCTATAGAGAAGTATGAGTATGTGAAGCTGATCCGTGCTGAGCATGGTGGTCTGAGCCGGGCGAGGAACCTTGGCGCGGAGGCTGCGTGTGGTGAAATTTTGGCCTATACGGATGATGACTGTGAGGTGGATCCTAGCTGGTTGTATTGGTTAGCACGTGGCTATGCTGAGCAAGATGTGGATGCTCTGGGAGGTCCTAATATACCACCGATACCTGAGGAGGAAGATGAGGCGGTGGTGGCTGCTGCACCGGGTGCGCCGTCGCATGTGATGCTGAATGACCGTGACGCTGAGCACATCCCAGGCTGTACGCTTACTGTGACTCGTGAGGTGTTTGAGGCGATTGGTGGGTTTAGTGATGTGTACCGTGTGGCTGGTGATGATGTGGACTTTTGTTGGCGCTTAGATAAGGCAGGTTTTAAGATAGGTTTTCATGGTGCTGCGTTTGTGTGGCATCGGCGCAGGACATCGTTTGCTGGTTATTTCAAGCAGCAGAAGGGATACGGGAAGGCTGAGGCATTACTGATGAGAGATCATCCAGAGAAGTTTTCTAAAGGTAAGGCACTCTGGAAAGGCTGTGTTTATACTGGAGCTGCGCTAGGTGCGCATGAGGGTGGATTTGTTTATTGTGGAGCTATGGGTAGTGGTGCCTACCAGCAAGTGGTCACAGGGATGATGCCAAGGCGTATGCTGCATCCTGATTTCGAGACGTTAAGCGCGAGGTTAAAGCTCCGCTTGGCGGAATGGTTACAGCCTAAGGTGAGGTACTGGTCACGCTGGTGGTACACGCGCGGGATGGCGACTGAGGTGAGGCCGCGATTACTGACAGGCTCAGTGAGGGGATGGCTGAGACAATGTATTTTGAGAAAGCTTACACCGAAGTCTTATCTTTATGAAGAGGTGTTGGCTGTGAGTTCAGCAAGTGGACGCGGTGAGGTGTTAGAGTGGCTGATGGCGCAAGGCTGGCTGGCGCATGAGGATAGCGAGAAGTGGGATCTAGCGAAAGGATCTGACGCATTATTGATCTTGCAGGAGGTTATCGGTGATGGCCACTGGCAGCTTAGGATGAGGCTGGAGACACTAGTTGGATCTTCCTCAGTGATGCGTGATGTAGAGAGCTTTACTACGCGCTTAGAACAGGTCTAACTGCTCGTCATCTGGGTCTGTTGAATTTGCTGATATGCTACGCTGGCTGATCCACTGATCCACGGCTAGGACGAAGTCGCTGTCTGGCTTCTGGTTCTCATCGAGGATGGAGTGAATGACATGTTTCCACTCGTCTATACTAGCGGCAGGCTTTGAGTGCTTGGCGAGGTGGAGGGAGAGTTCTGTTAGGCTTCCGCTACGGAGGAGATCCTTGCGGAGTCTGGTGAGCCATTTGCTCATGAATGGTTTGTCATTTTTCACAACAGATGAAACCTACTGTTGTAGGAGGGATAGAGCAATAGTTGATTTTGAAATGCCACGATCGATTTAGAGATAGCTTGCACTATGCGTAATATTAGAGAGGATAGGTTTCTCATGTTTGATTCTTTTCAATCTTCAGTATTTAGTGATGTTAGATTACTGCATTTAGTCTGGGAGCCTGCCTCAAGATTGGTAGGTGGTCTTGGCGTGGCTGCAGCAGGGCTATGTGATGCACTGCGTGAGGTAGAGGGTGTAAGCGTGGATGTGATCTCTCCAGATGATGCAGTATTACCTGCTAGAACTGTCATTCTGAAGCGGACTGAAAATATAAATCATAGACCAGTAAGACGGCAGCCTATTTATTCTGATTCACAGGTGAATAGTTATGGGCTGACGATGGAGTCAGAAAATGCGCAGGCTCTCCGGAGTCGTGTCATTTCTACTGTTCACTTGTTAGAGCTAGATATCGATGACGATGAAAAATGCCTAGAGGGGCGAGACTGCAAGGTGACAAGATTTACCGAGCAAGTCTCTAAAGAGGTCACTGAATCTAAAGTAAACTATACTGCAGTGCATGCTCATGACTGGATGACTGCGGCGGCTGGAGTCTGGATGCAGAAGCACAAGAATGTGCCATTGATCTTACATATTCATTCTACTCATATGGATCGAGTAGGGGCTCATGCGAAAGGGGCTGTCTATGAACATGAGAAATGGGCGATGGAGCAGGCGGATGTGATCATTGCTGTTAGCTCATACACGAAGGATAAGATCGTGGAGAACTATGGTATTTCACCGGAGAGGATCCGTGTTATTTTAAATGCTAGTTGTAGTGGTGAGGTGGCTGTGGCTAAGCCTGCTCTAGATAGATCTACTCGTGGTTCTTATATGCCTACAGTGTTATTTGCGGGGCGTTTAGAGTCGCAGAAGTCTCCTATGCTCGCGTTAGAGATAATGGCGGCGGTGCTTCGGAGGGTGGAGGGTGCGCGCGGGATGATTGCCGGTGGTGGTGAGATGTTAGACTCTATCCGCAAGGTTGTAAAATTTAAGAATATGGAGGACAGGATCGATGTGCTGGGTAAGGTGCCGCATCAGAATATGCCGAGTGTTTACCGTTCGGCATCTGTTGTCATTATGCCATCGGTTTCTGAGCCATTTGGTCTTGTTGCGCTGGAGGCTGCTCGTGAGGGAGTGGCGGTATTACTTTCTGATAGATGTGGATGCTATGAACTATTGAGATCGGCGATAGTGAATGACCTCTACGATGTGGGAGCTTGGACACAGGATGTGGTGAATCTACTCGAAGACTCTAAGCTGAGAGAGACGCAAGTGAAGCAGCAGTTAGAAGATATTGGCGAATATAGCTGGAATGATGTCAGCAGCAAGGTGCTTGGGATATTAGAGGAGCTCAAGGCTTCCGAATAAGCACGACTTCTGAATAGCAAAAATCTCTAGTCCATTTTCAGAACTAGAGCTTTGGGTTGATTTAAATTTTCAGTCTATACTGACCGCCTACATGTTAGGCAGCTCGATGAATCCTTCGAGCTTTCTGATACGAGTAGGGTGACGCATCTTACGGAGAGCCTTCGCCTCGATCTGGCGGATACGCTCACGAGTGACCTGGAACTGGCGCCCCACTTCTTCAAGCGTTCTGCTGTAGCCGTCCTTGAGTCCGAATCTCTGCTCTAGTACCTCGCGCTCACGCTCGGTGAGTGTGTCAAGAACATCAATGATCTTTTCCTTGAGCATCGCGAAGCCTGCTTCTTCCATCGGGTTATCAGCTGCTTTATCTTCGATGAAGTCACCGAAGGATGTGTCATCCGAGTCACCTACTGGTGCTTGAAGTGAGATAGGCTGCTGAGCCATCTTGAGGACTGCACGGACACGCTCCACTGGAAGGTGGATCTCCTCTGCTATCTCGTCTGGGGTAGGTTCACGACCGTATTCCTGAACGAGCTGCTTCTGCACGCGCATGAGCTTGTTGATCGTCTCGATCATGTGCACTGGGATACGGATCGTTCTAGCTTGGTCTGCGATGGAGCGGGTGATAGCCTGGCGGATCCACCATGTGGCGTATGTTGAGAACTTATAACCACGGCGGTATTCGAACTTCTCCACAGCCTTCATGAGTCCCATGTTACCTTCCTGAATAAGATCGAGGAATGAGAGTCCGCGGTTAGTGTACTTTTTAGCGATGGAGATTACTAATCTAAGGTTAGCTTCTACCATCTCAGTCTTAGCTCCATAGGCCTTCTTCATCCACGCACGGAGATCTTTATTGTTCACGTCGAAGTTATCAGCAGTATGCCATGAGACTTGCTGAGCTTCGCGGATCTTAGTTTCAAATTCCTTGTCATTCGGATTCGCTGTGAGTTTACGGTTAAATTTCCAGAACTTCTTCTGGTAGTCTTCCACTTTCTCACAGAAGTCTTCTACTACTTTTTGCTTATAGTAGAAACGCCCGTAAATTTTAGCGATCGTGCTGATCTGCTTCTCTAGCTCGGTCTCTAGCTTAGCCTTACCACGTGGGTTCTTAGCGTGTAGCTTCTTGAAAATAGCGTCTGTGTCTTCATGGCACTGGCGGAGCTGATCACAAAGTTTAGGAAGCATTTTCATGTAGCGCTCACGACTCTCGATCTTCTTGTCGAGGATGACACGGTCGAATCTCTCCTTACCTTTGATGAGGCTGTCAGCTAGTTCAAGGTATGACTGAACTACGAAGCCGAAGCGATGTAGGTGCTTCTGTACGGTAAGCTCAGCATCTTCGATTCTCTTAGAGATCTCCACTTCCTGCTCACGAGTGAGGAGGGGAACCTGGCCCATCTGCTTGAGGTACATACGGACTGGATCGTCCAGGATGTCTAGTTTCTGCTCACTCTTGGTAGAGCTGCCATCCACACCTTCCTTTTTGTTAGTACGGTAGCGGTCTACTTCTGATGCATCGATGATGTCGAATTCCATAGAGCGAAGACGCTCGAGGATAGCTTCCACATCATTTGGTTCCACCATGTCTTTAGGTAGGATTTCGTTGATGTCATCGTATGTGAGATAATCTTGCTCTTTGGCTAGCTTGATAAGTTCACGCACTTTCTCCTGCATCTCCGGAGTGTCGATGCGGTTCTTAGGCGCCTTTTTCTTGCTTGCGCGTTGAGCCTTCTCTTCCGCTTCTGCAGCGAGGAGGGCTTCTAGTTTAGAAAGTTTCTTAGCTGGTTTCTTCGCGGTTGCTTTCTTAGTAGCCGTTTTTTTAGTAGCCGTCTTCTTCGCGGTTACTTTCTTGGCAGCAGCTTTTTTAGTAGCCGTCTTCTTCGTGGTTACTTTCTTGGCAGCAGTTTTTTTAGTAGCTGGCTTCTTCGCGGTTGCTTTCTTGGTAGCCGTCTTCTTCGCGGGTGCTTTCTTGGCAGCAGTTTTTTTAGCAACCGTCTTCTTCGTGGTTACTTTTTTAGCTGCCGCTTTCTTAGCTACTGTTTTTTTGGCTGTTTTCTTAGCCGTTTTTTTTGCTGCCATGGAGTCTGGTTGATTTGGTGTGGTTTTATGCGTAGATACAATTCTACCATTATAGGTCAAGATGGTCACTAATGCAACCTCTCGTGGCGAGAATGTTCTTCAGACAAACAGATTCGTCAAGGTATTTTCATTATCTACAAGGATTTCTTTTTACGAGGTGACTGCTGCTCTGTCGTCATCTAGCCCGCTTTTTTCTAGGAAATAATCATATCCACCAGTGTAGCGCGTGACTGTTCCATTGTTCACATGGAGTGTTGTTTCTGCCAGGTTTCTGATGAAGTGAACATCGTGTGAAATGAATACCAGCGTTCCAGCGTATTGCTTCAGAGCTGAAACGAGTGCCTCAATAGAAAGGATATCCAAGTGAGTAGTAGGCTCATCCATGAGGAGGAGGTTCGGTGGATCTACGAGAAATTTCACTAAGTTTAGGCGAGATTTCTCACCACCAGATAGTATGCGCACTCGCTTAAGAACATCATTCTTACGGAAGAGGAATGAACCGAGAATAGAGCGAGCTTCGTCTTCGCGGAGTTCTCCGTTAGAGGACATTACTTCATCGAGCACGGTGTTAGAGTCATTCATGGAGAGCGCACGGTGCTGGGAGAAGTATCCCATCTTCGTGGCGTATCCTACGTTTACTTCTCCGCCTTGGATGTCTAGGTGACCAGCGATGATCTTCATGAGGGTAGATTTACCTGCACCATTCGGACCTACGAGGCAGAGTCTGTCGCCGCGCTCTATGGTCAGATCTAGACCGTCATAGATGACCTTGTCACCATACGCCTGCTTCACCTTGGTAAGTTCAGCTACGATCTGGTTAGAGCGTGGTGGCTGAGGGAAGTTGAATTTGAAAACCTTGCGCGGAGCGAGTGGCTTTACGAGCTTGTCCTTGAGCTTCTGGATCGTCTTCATTCGCTCGTTTACCTGTGATGCCTTGGAGCCGACTCCGCGGAACTTATCCACGAATTCCTGCACGCGGTCTATCTCTTTCTGCCCAGCGCGGTAGGCCTGCACCTTCTGGTCGTAACGCTTATCACGCTGCTCGCAGTATAGGCTGTAGTTTCCTGTATAGGATATAAGCTTAGTCTCATCGATCTCATAAACGGTCTCGATGATCTCATCCATGAAGTCACGGTCGTGAGAGATAAGTAGGATAGCTCCTGGGTAGTTAGAAAGATAGCGCTGTAGCCAGATGAGAGAGAGGAGATCAAGGTGGTTAGTAGGCTCATCGAGCATGAGGAGGTCTGGCTCCTGGACGAGTAGACGAGCTAGGTTAGCACGCATGATCCAGCCGCCAGAGAATGTGCTAGCTGGCTCTTTCATCTGCTCTTGTTTGAACCCTAAGCCGGAGAGAATTTTCTTCGCCTTTGGTTCTAGTGAGTATCCATTAGCTAGGTCGAAGGCATCTTGTGCGTCTGCGTATTCTTGGGTTCCTGTGGTATCGTTTCTTTCTGCCTCGCGCATGACCTTGATCGCATTTGCGACCTCTGGAGTGATGCCGATGGCGATTTCTAAAATAGTCTCTTCACCTGGATCACCAGCTTCCTGAGCTAGGTAACCAGTGATGGCGTACTCATCTACCTCAGCAGTACCAGAATCTGGAGCTTCCTGTCCTAGGATGACGCGGAAAAGGGTGGATTTACCAGCTCCATTTGGGCCTACGAGAGCAACACGCTCGCCCCAGTTGATCGTCATTTTAGCTTCCTCGAAAAGCGTTCTGCCTCCGACGGTTTTGGTGAGATTTCTAATAGTAAGCACGGCAGTTACTTGCAATGATTTGCGAAGCTTTGCAATGAAAAAGTACGAGCTATGACTTAGGCTGCTGATGAGGTGAGGAGGTAGTCGTGTTATTGATGTTCTATAGGTTAAGTGTTTTTTGGTTATTATCACTCGTTCTTATCATTACAGAAATTTCTGTCGTGCTGCTAAGAAAGTTAGCCTGTGGTTGAGCTCAGAGAGCGAAAAGAGAGTCGCTATAATAGGATTGACTTTCCTGGGTTCTGGTAGCGAATAGAGGGATGAAAATTATCATACGAAACCTCGCCCGCGAAACGACTGAAGAGCAGCTTAAGAAATTATTCGCAGCATATGGTGAAGTAGCGTCTTGTGATCTTGTGCTGGATAAGGTGACTGGAAAGTCTAAGGGCTTCGGCTTTGTCGAAATGCCTAATGAGTCAAATGCTCTATTCTCTATTAAGAAGCTCAACGATAAGACAGTGAACCAAGCGCGTATCCGTGTGAAGCTAGCTGAAGAGAAGAAGTAAACTATTGTTTAAATGGACGTAGATCCTAAGTTAGAGCTCACAGCATATCATGAAGCTGGCCACGCTGTCATGGCGCTGGCTGTGGGGCGCAGTGTGCATAAGATAGATGTGTTAGCGAAGGGCACTCGACTCGGTGTCTGTAAGATGAACAAGGGCAGATCGGGGAAGGCAAAGTCATCTAAGGCTAGCACGGATAATCTAGAAGGTGACTTACTCATCCTGCTGGGTGGGATGGCTGCTGAGGCGAGGAAGTCTGGGAAATATAATCTGCAAGGAGCTTCCAAAGATCTCCGAGAGGCTGAGAAACTAGCGATGATGCGTGCTGGAAATGCAAACCAAGCCGGCAAGGTGCTCAGACGCGCGATGGATAAAGCCCATCATCTACTAGCGAAGCCAGAGATCTGGGGTGCAGTAAAAGTGATAGCTGCCGGCTTAGCAGAAAACAGCTCGATGAGCGGTAAGCAGGCGAAGCATCTCTATGATATGGAGCAGGTGAAGGCTAATACAAAGTAATGCCAGAGGTTTAGATGAAATATTCTTCTCATTCTAGAGCACGTGATCTGATGATCTTTTTGTAACTTAAGAGGTAAGCTCTGGTTTCTATATCAGCCCATTTTTATGCAGATGGGCTGAATTCATTTATGAAAACACTAAAGAAAAAATCCCCCAAAGCTTTCAGAGTAGTAAAAGGCCTGACTCTAGGCCTCCTGATGACAGACCCTATCCTCGCTCAGTCGAACTGGGAGCATTCGGCAGTAGATGATGAAGCCGCTGTGTTTTTTGATGATAGCTACGTGCATGAGATCCAGCTTACTATAGATGATCCGAATTGGTATAATATCCTCATAACTCTCATGATACTAATGCTGATGGCACAGACCCGTATTTCGAAGCTGACTTCTCAGCGGACGGTGTTGTGCTTGAGACCTCGGAAGGTCCGCATCATGCTAGCTTCGCACTAAGCTCAAGCGGTGGAACATTACAGCTTACCGATGGTGCTAATGTGATCGATACGTTCACCTATGAGGCAGCGGCTCTGTTGATACCTTAGTGGATGTCCTCCCATTAGGAGACCCTGGGTTTTATCGACTTGAGGTCGAGCTACCATAACTAGCCATCCAGAATATGAACCATTAATGCACTACCCTACATAGGATAGTGCATTAAGCTGGTAGATTTTATGATAATGCTGACGGACTTGCTCCGGCAGCATTACTTTATTAGTAGAGAGTGTCTACTGATAGTGATTACTTCTTAGATTTGAAGTGAGCTACGATGTCTGAGAATTTCTTTTGGCCGATGCCTGTAACGTTTCCGAGGTCAGTTACACCTTTGTAAGGGCGAGCCTTCTTGATAAGAGCGATAGTCTTCTCTCCTAGTCCAGGGATTTTTATAAGATCTTCGGTGGTACCTTTATTGAGGATACTGAGCATAGACTTGTTCTGTGCGGAAGATAGAGTCGCAGCAGACTTCTTATTTGCTGCCGCTGTTTTTGGGTCAGCTACCGTGATGCCCTTAGTAGTAGTCTTAGTTTTACTAGTCGTTGCCTTAGGGGCAGTAGTTGTCTTTTTAGCGGTAGTGGTAGTTTTAGACTTGGTCGTAGTAGTTTTGGGCTTAGTAGTAGTTTCTTTTGGTGTTGTCGTAGTTTTTTTAGTATTAGTCTTTGTTTCGTCCTTAGCGTGTAACGGTGAAAGATTGAAAGCTAATAGTAATACGGCTGATAGTGTTTTAGTTAAACTCATACACATACAGATAGCTGAAGAGGTTCTAAAAGTCACATTTATTAAAAATAAAGCCCCAACGGGGTGCAGCATCTTATATAAGTTCACCACCGATAGCCCCAATGAAGGTCAGCACCACGCATTTCCCAAAGAATAGCTTCGTAACAACCTACCTACACATGTGCATAAGATTTAGGTTGTAACTGACTAATCAGTAATTTACGTTTTCTTCTTTCCATGATTACATGCCGCGGATCAAACTTAAAATAGATCTCTTTTTCTAGATCTGTGTTCTCTAATAATCGGGATGCTACCTCTTTTTAAAAATTTTCCAAACTCAAGACTCTACCACCTAGTTTCAAGCTTGCCGCAACATTCAGCGTGATCAACTGGAAGATTAATGCTACGGGTCTACCGTCTCCGTGCGCTCTCCAAATACTCTTGTTTGTTTTGACTGCTTGTTCATAATTCCAAATAGTGTTTTCATCTGGTGGTATTCTATTTGACTCAATGCGGAACTAAGATGCTAAGAGTGAAAGATGTTGACAGTTAAAAAGTTACTATTTAAAAGGCTGTAGACAAATTTTTCTTAATTTTCTTATAATATGAATATAATTATATCTTCAATGAGGTACAGCTGTGTATTTCTGTGTGTAGCTTTTGGGTGTGTAGTTTTTGGCATTGTTCCTATCTCTGGGGTTGCGCAAGATCTGCCTCAGACTTTTACTCACACCATTTCTAATGGTAATGAGTCCTACACCATTAATTTTAGTCGTTTCTCATCACGTGGGCCACTTTTTGAGGTTGCGGTGCAGCAAGCCGATGGCTCTTTTAATATCGTTGATGTAGGCGAGCCTCGTACCTACATCGGAACCGTTGAAGGACAGCCCGGTGCGGTAGCTGCTTGTGTGCGCCGCATAGATGGCTCCATCTACACCCGTATGACTTTTGAAAATGGATTCGAGTGGATTGACCGTGACGGAACGCTGCAAATCGAAGAGCGTGAACTCACTCCTTCTTGGCCAACTTTTGGCTTGCGCGACGGTGGCGCTGGTCATGATCTTTATGCTGCAGATGTCTTTGTCGACCTCACAAATAGATACTACGGAACCTTAGGCGGAAGCCCTGAGCTCTGCCTCGAGATGGTTGATTTTTCAATGACTGCGTTGAACTTGATTTACCTCCGCGATGTTAATCTCATCAACCGTATTGGCCGCGTATCGATTCGGGCTGACCTTGATAACGACCCCTATGCTAATGATGGTAATGTCATGGCTGACCTTGTGGGGACGCTTACCACTGAAAGTGATCCTTGGGTGAAGGGCGCAAACCCAAATACAGATCATGATCTGGCAACAGTCATTCAGTCTAATACTAGCGGAGGATTAGCTTCTCTCGGCACAGTCGGGACAGGGCGTAGTGCCAATGGCGGATTTGGCACTGGAGATTTCACTGGTGCAGGCCGTCACGAAATTGGTCATAACTGGGGATTGCTCCACTACGATGGGAGAGGTGAAAATGAGCAGCTTTCGCCGGAAGGAAAAACGATAAACTCTGGAAACGGTCTCGCTAAAATGTCTGCTCCTGAGGTGGAAAAGGCTCTCTCGGAACGTGACGACGCCATTAGCGTTATCACTAACCTCGGAACAACCGCTCCCGATATGCCTCCACGAGCTGGAGATGACCGCGTGATAAGCGATTCAGTTTTTTTTGGGCAGACCTTCACCGTGGATGCCTTAGCTAATGATAATGATTCCAATGGTGAGAGCGTTAGTATTGTTTCTGTTGATCCCACCTCTCTTAATGGAGCTAGTGTCTTGGTGAGTGGTAACACTTTTCAAGTCACACTCCCAGTTTCTTACGCCTATGGATACGATAACTTTCGTTACCAAATCACGGATGAGTCAGGACGCACCTCCTCGGCAGTTGTTCACCTACAAATGAGCCTCCCCAAAATGGAATGGGACATCGCCCCAACTCCCGTAAATGCAAATAGTCTCTTTATGGTAGCCTCTGATAAGTTCGAAGGATCTGGAGCTATTGAATATTTATTCGAGCACATCAATGGTTCTAATAGTAGTGATTGGCAAACTTCCCGCACGTTCATTGCCTCCTCCCTTACAACAGACCAAGCACAAAGTTACCGTGTATTTGCTCGCCTTCAAAACGGCGATCTCGTAAGCCTAGCCAGTGATGATGTTACCGCGACTCCCGTCATTCTAAATGTAGGGACGTTGTTAACTGATAACTTTAACCGCACCTCCCTCAATGACAGTGAAGGTCAATCTGGAGATGCCGCGCCCGTGGATTACACCCTAACGAGCTATGAGGCGACTACCGCTGGGATCGTTTCGAACAAGCTTCATATTGATGGGCCGTCTAGCGATGGCAGTTATGGGGCATTAGTTTTTATCAATAATTTCAACTTCGGAGCTCCCTTACTCAGGGGCTTTGATCAGGTATCCATTAGCGTTGATATAGCAGGCTATAACACGGTCGGGAGTGGGCGTAAAATGTCCCTCGGTATTGGCCAGTCTCTCCCTGAATTACAAGATCAAACCGGAGCTGATCCCCTCAGTAGTTCTGCAGATCTAATGATCGCATACCGAGCAACCACCAATACTCTTGAAATTTATAAAGCAGGGATACTCATTAGCTCTGAGAGTGTGACCGGAAACCTTCCTTCAGCACCTACCGAAATGAAACTTGTTTATAATAGCCCCAGCCTTCTTAAAGGCGCGATAGTTGCTTACGAGGTGTATCTCGATGGCCGTACCACCCCGCATACTTCAGGAACATTCACTTGGAGTGGCGACTACCAGAATTACATCGGTCTCTCATCAAACCTCACGGGCGATGCTTTATTTGATAATTTACAAGTCGAAGTCGAGACCACTCCAGGATTCATCAAGCCTAGCCTACTAGGGGTGAGTTCCTTCACTCCGGATCCTAATAAAAAATATTACATCGATTCTCCGGTGCATGATTTAAGAATTGCCGCGACGGGTAGCTCTGAAAACCCCTTCACCACCTCAACATTCACTACTGGAGCTCAAGTTGAATGGGTCTTTGAAGACAATGGTAATGGATCTTGGCATATCCAGCTCGCCGCTGGCGGAGCTATGCCCCGACTGCGCTCCAGAAACAATGGAGAGTCCGATATGCAGGCAACTTCTTCAAGTGGAAGTTGGACTTACTATGGTTTCGCAACTGGTGCTCTAGAAAACACCCATTTCGCCACCTTGCCCGATCATGACGAAAGCCGCTCGCGCCTTCAAGTCGATAGTAACGGGGGCGTAAAATTCGTGCCTGAATCATCAATAAGCTCCTCTGAGTCCCTGCGCTTTACTGAAGTCACCGGAACGCAAGCGCAGCAGGACTACGATAATTGGGCAGACAATCAAGCTATCTCAAATCTAGGGCTCAGTAGTGATGATTATGATCACGATGGCTTAAGCAATGATGAAGAGCGTATTTGGGGGCTTGATCCAGCCGATGGTTTTTCAAACAATCCATACTTAACAACTCTAAGCGCTGATGGAATTTTTCAATACGTGCGTAGGAATCCCAGCCTCTCAGGTCTAACTTATTTAGTCTGGACATCTAGCAATCTCAAGAATTGGTTTATAGACCAAGGCGCACAACAGGAATCTTTGAGTAATGAGAATGCTGAGGTAGAAACCATCCAAGTAACTCTCAGTAAAACCTTAGGAGAAGAACCTTTATTCATTCGCGTTGAAGCGAAGTAAGCTCGACAATATTAACCTGCGCTAAATTGAGACAGAATATTCTGTTAGGTTCGTTTTAACCCGAATATTTCACGATAGGGTGTTTAGGATTGGTGCTGGTTCTTTAGCTTAGAGTTTAGGTTGCGTATTTGATGAATAGCTCCAATTGAGGGCGTTTTCATCCTTTTTATACGACTTAATAAGTTATTTTCGTTGAATTTAGCACGATTTTTGTTACTATCTACACATGGCAAGATCACGGAGAAAACTTGATATACATGGACAAGCTGATGAGGTATTAAAACTCTTCAAAACAACCAAGCCTG
>CALJOJ010000040.1 GCA_937981665.1 uncultured Rubritalea sp. | reverse complement strand
AGTCCGTGAATTGTGAATATATGTAAGTGAGTATTCTATTTTTTCCTATATTTTATAATGGTTTGAGCGGTTTTAGGAAATTCAAATATCACAGGAAAAACTCTTCCAAATCCACCCCCGCACTCCACACCCCAAAGGCCTGTCACGCTCCCTGCTTTCATGCCATCGCACAACGAGTGTAATACCACGCACCCTTTCGCCCTAGGGGCTCATGCTGAGATACTTCCCCAAAGGGGACCCCTTCTCATCACCGGGATCATTCCACTAACGTTCCATTTGCTGGGCATTACACGCGTTGTGCGAAGGAATGAGCAGTTACAAGCTGACTACGTCAGTCGCGCCAGTCCTAACAGTTAGGCTATCGCCATCAACCCCCGCAGCCTCCGCAGGGGCATCATGTTACGGGTGGTTCGTTCCTCACCATCTGCCTCCCCAGATCTCACTCCGTTCCGCCCTACACATCATGCCCCAGCTCCAGCCTACCACAGCAAGCTCCGCCCCACACTCCGGCATCATACTTGTTCCTACGTCACAGCACATCATACCTCCGCCCCCCACATGGGGTTTGCCACCCCAAACCCCGCTAAGCTAAGGTAGCTTAACCCCATCTTTCTCGCCCCTAAATCCCCCCAGGGACTTCGCCCCATCCGTCCCCCCGGGGAAACGGGGGATGCAACCCAGCCAGCCACAAAAAGCCCCCAAACTACCACCATCATCAAACATCCAATCCGGGTGTCGGTCGCAGGGTTCTGGGCAAGCATAATTCAACCCCACAGCCTCCGCTCCTATCTTTAGCCACTAAATCCTCTTCGACATAGCAACCCCAGTCCACCCCCTCCCTAGGCTTTAGTGGCGTCTGTTTCGCTATCGCTCACCAGCCCCCACACAGCCCCACCCTCGGTCAACGGCTTGGCTTGGCAGTTTTTATGAAGTCTTTTCAAGAAAGCCTTCTAACATATCGACAACAACTTTCTGCTTACTTTTCGGAAGACTGGAAAGCCTGTCTGTAAGCTTTTCAAGCTTGGACTTAGGTCCAGGCTTATTTTTTTTATCATCCTTTTGAACTGCTAGATCTGAGATAGATACATCGAGTGCCTCAGATATTTTTTGTATCGTCTTAGCTGTTGGGTTAGCGGCTCTTCGCTCATAATAATCGACCATCTGCTGAGAAGTATTTAACCGCTCCGCTAGTTGAATTTGAGTCAATCCCTTGCTTTTTCTTAAATCTGCCAACAATACGCCAAAGCCTTGTTGTTCTGTGGTTGTAGGTCGTGCCATGTCTGAATGATAAACCATGAATTGAGTAGTTTTGTGTTTATGGGGCATTTTGTGTGTTGACTATACAAACTATATTTTGTAATTCAAGTTCAGTTACAAATTTAATGATTTTGTAATTATGCGCTTGACGCATTTTAAACACAAAAAGGTCGCTGGTTCATTCCGGGAAGAGTTCACCAACGACCAAAGAGAAACAAACGAGCCTAAACTCGGTGCTTCGTCTTCGACGGTAGCATGGGAAGAAGGATGGCTCAAACCTAAACAACCACATGCCAAGAATACCAAACGAAGCAATCGAACAGATAAAGCAAACCACCGACATCATCGCCCTCATTCAATCCCGAGGCACGATCCTAAAACAAAAGGGAACCAATTGGACTGGCCTCTGCCCATTCCATAACGACACCAACACCCCAAACCTAATCGTCACGCCTGGCAAAGGACTCTTCCGTTGCATGGCCGCCGACTGCGGAAAAACCGGCAACGTCATCCAATTCGTCCAATACCATGACGGCCTCAGCTTCCGCCACGCTTTCGAGCTCCTAGACAAAGGCGGCAAAGCCGCCTTTGAAAACGCAACGACCGCCCAGCCCAAGAAAAGCCAAACGGTAAAACTAGATTGCCCAGTCGCACCAGACACCGAAAACATCCTCGAACGCGTAGCTGACTACTACCACAGCCGACTTTCAAGCCCCGACTTTCAAGCGGCTTTAGAATACCTCAAAACCAGAGGTTTAGAGCTATCAGAAACCACGCTCAAAAAGTTCCGCATAGGAGTCTCAGACCGCACCCTAGGCTTACGAATCCCACACAGCCGAACGCTCAAAGGCGAAACCATCCGTAAGCAGTTAATTGCCACCGGAGTCTACCGCAAGAAAACCAAACGCGAGCACCTAATTGGTTGCCTAACCATCCCCATCACAAACCTGCAGGGAGAAACCACACAAATCTACGGCAGACGCATAGCTCGATGCGCAAAAGATGAACGTCATCTTTACCTAGCGAAGAAACAAGACGGCATTTTTAACGGCGAAATCCTCAAGCCAGATCCGAAGGCAGCAAAAGAAATAATCCTCTGCGAAAGTATCCTCGATGCTCTAACATTTTATCATGCTGGAATGGAAAATGTCACTTGCACCTACGGCACAAGTAATCTGTCAAGCGAACTCATCGAGGCAATCAAAGCCGCCAAAATAGAAACCGTAAAACTAGCCTTTGACGCTGATAAATCAGGCGAAGAAGCCACCACAAAAGTCTCAGAAATCCTTCAAAGATTAGGCATCCAAGTCCATCAAATCAAGTTCCCATGGGGCACAGACGCCAATCAATACGCAAAAGACCAGGGCAAAAACGCCCTCCAGCAATCCGTCCGAGACGCGCAAATAATAGACACCCAAAGCCAGAAAAATCTAGAACTAGAATCACCTAACAAAAGCCAAAAATCTAGCGAAGATCCTCCTAATGAATCGCGCGCACCTTCTTCTTTTTTAGCTGCTAAATTAGCTGCTGAAGCCGCTGATTTTGCGGCTAAAGGAAAAAATATTCCAGCCCCTGCAGAAACTCTAACAGAACTTAAACAAGTCGGAGATTATCATAATTTTGAACTAGAAAATCGAAGCTATAGAATCGGCGGACTTCATAAAAACAACACGCTCGAAGTCCTAAGAATAACTCTCCGTATCACTTCTGAAAGCCTCATGCACGTTGATAGCCTCGACCTTTACCGAGACGGAGAACGCCGTAAATACATCGACCGCGCCGCCGAAGAAACCCTACTCAGTAAGGAACAAATCAAACGCGACATAGGCAAACTATTACTCACCCTGGAACAAAGCCAAGAAGAGAGACTAAACGCCCCTGCAGACGAAAACCAAACCCACGAACTAACCACCGAAGAGCAAACCGAAGCCCTAGAACTGCTCCAATCTAAGAACCTGTTAGAGCGCATTACCCAAGCCTACGACAAAGCCGGCATAGTAGGGGAGTCCACCAACAAACTAGCTGCCTACCTCGCGTGCGTAAGCCGCAAATTATCCAAGCCCCTGGCCGTAATCATCCAGTCCACCAGTGCAGCAGGAAAAAGCACCCTAATGGACGCAGTTCTATCGTTCTTCCCAGCCGAAGAACAAATCAAATACTCCGCCATGACCGGCCAAAGCCTCTACTACCTGGGTGAAACCAACCTAAAACACAAAATCCTCGCCATCGTTGAAGAAGAAGGAGCAGAGAAAGCCAGCTACGCCCTAAAACTCCTCCAATCCGAAGGAGAACTCACCATCGCCAGCACAGGAAAAGACCCCCACAGCGGCCGCATGGAAACCCAAGAATACCACGTAGAAGGCCCAGTCGCCATCTGCCTAACCACAACCAGCATCGACATCGACGAAGAGCTCATGAACCGCTGTTTAGTCCTCACAGTTGATGAGTCCAAAGCGCAAACCGAGCGCATCCACAAACTACAAAGAGAAGCCCGCACTATCGAAGGGATCCTCGCGCGCGAAGAGCGAAAAACCATCCTCCACCAAATGCAAAACGCCCAACGCCTCATCCAACCCATGCGCATAGCAAATCCCTACGCCCAGCACCTAACCTTCACCAGCGGCCGCACCCGGACAAGAAGAGATCACGAAAAATACTTAACCCTAATCGACACAATCGCGCTCCTTCACCAACACCAAAGAACCCCAATCAAACACACGATAGGGCAGGGAGAAACAGCCAAAGAAATCGAAATGCTACCCGTCACCCTCGATGACATCGAAGCAGCCAACGCACTAGCTCCCGAAGTCCTAGGCCGCTCCCTCGATGAACTCCCACCACAAACAAGAAGGTTACTAGACTACATCAAAAAGCTCATCCGCGAGAAAATGGAAGTCAACGGAGAACGCCAAGAAGCTTTATCTTTTAGCCGCCGAGAGTTGCGAGATCAAACAGGCTGGAGCGAGTTCCAAGTCCGTATGCATCTGGAGCGACTAGACAGCATGGAATACGTAGCCAAGCGCTCAGGCAAGCAAGGAAGCCTATACAAATACGAGCTACTAACAGACGCCAAAGAAGCCACCAAAGCCTATCACATCGGACTCATCGACACCGCCAAACTCCGCAAAAAAGAAGCAGCTAAAAAGAAGAAATAATACACCTACGTTACCAACTTCGAGGGGTTAGAAGGCAACTTCTAGCCCCTTCGTGATTTAACGATCACGAAGTTTAAACCACTCAAAAACAACACTTTAACGCAAAGTTCGTGACTTCGTGGAATTGCACATGAGGAGCAAATCAAAACAAGCATCGTAAGCACATGAAAAAGAAAAACAACAAGACCGGATATGAAGCCACCAAACGCCTCCGCCACCGAGATCCCCGCAGTCGCGGAGGACGCGCCAGAGACGAGGAAAACCGCACCTTCACCGCCATACAACACACCTTCCAGCTCCCGCGCTACCTCCAATCCCTAGAAGTCAGAAACTACTCTAAAACTACCATCGCCAACCGCTACGCAGATCTAATCACCTTCACAACCTGGGCAGAACAACGCACCCTAACAGAATCTAACAGTATTACAAAACTACATTTAGAGTCCTATCAACGCTTCATCTGGAGACATCGCAAAACCAACGGAAAACCACTCGCCATCAGCTCCCAGCGCAAGCGCCTAGGAGTCGTGAAAGACCTCTTCAAATACCTCACAAAAAACAACCATATCCCAGCCAATCCCGCCAGTGAACTAGAACTCCCTAGAGCCGAAAAACGCCTCCCTAAACAAGCCCTAAGCCTCACAGAAATCAAAACCATCCTTAATTGCCCAGACATCACAGACCCGCTAGGAATCCGTGATAGAGCCATTTTAGAACTCCTCTACAGCACCGGAATCCGCCGCGCCGAACTCACAAATTTAGAACTAACAGACCTCAACCCCGAACGCCAAACCCTACAAATCATCCAAGGCAAAGGCAACAAAGACCGAGTCGTCCCGGTAGGGAAAACCACATTAACCTGGCTAGAAAAATACCTCGATGAAGTCCGCCCCAAACTCCTCATCAATGCCTCAGAAAAATCCTTTTTCCTCACCAGTTACGGAGAGAAATTCCACCCAGACGTCCTCAGCCGCCAAGTCTCCAAGCAGATCCAACAAGCAGAAATCGGACGCCCTGGAAGCTGCCATTTACTCCGCCACAGCTGCGCCACCCACATGCTCGAAGGAGGAGCCGATATCCGCTTCATCCAACAACTCCTAGGCCACGCCAAACTCGAAACCACCGCCATCTACACCCACGTCAGCATAGAGCAACTAAAGGCAGTTCATGAGCAAACTCACCCCGCAGAACAAAAACGCCCTAAAAAATAGCCCTCCTACAAAGCTTATAGTTCTGTACCACGCCTTACCACTTATAGGGTAAATCCTGTTAGCTTCAAGTGTGCTGTAAGCGGTTTGTAAGTTCGTCGCCTCTACGAAATAAGTATTCTGTAAGCCCTTTGTAAGCATCTTGTAAGCATCTTGTAAGTATCTTGTAAGTATCTTGTAAGTATCTTGTAAGATTGAAAATAAGAGAACTTTCTTCTTTTAGCCGCCCATAAAGTCGCTATAAGTGATTCATAAATGGGCTTCTACACTACAATCTTAGAACCAAGAACAGCACCTAGGAAAACTCCAAGTTGCAGCTCAAAAACCGCGTCTAGGAATTTTTTTTCGTATCCAGTAAAAACGAGCTATAAAAATCGTTCTAACTATCTAAAAACGAGTCAGGAAAATTCAATCTACAGCTACAAAACCGCATCGGGTCGCAGTTCCTGGTTAAGCAGAGACCCGATTGAAGAAGATGGTGGGGTGAATTTGTATGCATTTGTTGGGAATGATCCTATTGGAAGATGGGATAGGTTAGGATTATGTGGTGATAATTGTGTCGAATTGTGTGCTGAATGGAATGCTTCCTTGTATGCTCTTGAATATTTGAATCGGACTTCTGTGATGCTAAGTTTAGGAGTAATGACAGAAGTACTGTTAGAGGTAATTGGTCAAATAACTCCAGCCCAAAGAGCTGCTAATGTTGAGTTTTTGCTGGCATTAATGGATCAAATAACTCCAAGTCTTGCTGCTATGAAAGTGGCTAACGATGCAGATGTAATAGAAGTGAATAAAGTACCCTGCACATGTGTTACGGATCAAGAGACTCTTGATATAAGAAGTGATATTGCAGATTTACGAGTCCTTTATAGACAGGTTCATAGGGCAATTGAAGCAAACCGTTAATTAACTTGTAATTATTAAATAAAATAATGTTGAATCATAAATATATATACTTACTCATTGGAACTATTTTTATCACATGTAGTTGTAATAAAAATAAATATGAGAATGAGATGTTCTATCAAGAGATAGTTTCAGTATCTAGGTTATATCAGATTTCTCAATCTAAATCAGATTATAAGCAGTATGTATTTCAGAACTTGAGTGAAGAGAATTCTAAAAAATTACAAGATATGATAGATTTGAAAATTATTGAGTTAAATACTACACCCTCGGCGAATTCTCATATTTTTACTACAAAGAGTAAAAATAATATTTTAGCTAAGTATTATATTGATGGTTATATAGAAAACAATTCGCAGTAGAAACTAAAAGCAAAAGGGTCAGATGCGGCGTTAAAATCAAGTAGTTTTTAAGCATTTTTTAGATGGTTTGGATTGAATGGTTTTTTATAAATAAAGAGACAGGCAAATTATCATGAATAGTAGATGAACAGACTTAAAGAAATTATTGCATTTCAAGATTTATTGGAGAATCGAACTTTTGAGAAATGGAAAGATCAATGGGGTAATTATGATATTAATCATGTAAAGATGATTACGGATATTATCATTAATGGAATGGGGTGGAAAGCTCTGTATCTATATCCTCAAGACAGTTTGCGATTACTGTTACTAAATAGAACCTCAGATATGAGAGAGATTGATGTTTTAATTTCGCTTGAGAAATATTTGAATATTAACCTTGAAGATTACAGTCAGCTTAAATTAATCAATCTGTTACAGAAGAGAACAACCAATAAATTATAAATAAAGAGACAGACAAATTATTATTATCTGAAAATAAAGAGACAGACAAATTATGAAGAATACAGCTTGTGCAAGTAGAGGTAAGGGAAAGAAGAAATCTAGTTTTGCTAAATCTCTTGCGAAAGCGAGTGGGTGTCATGTAGTTGGTTACTCGACAGGTAGGTCCAGCAATGGTTATCAGTGGACTGGTACTCGTAGCAATCAATGGGGGACGTGGGCTAATTCATTAGGAGATAATTTAACTCATATTAATCCACAAGGTGGAACAACCACAATACCAGGTACATCTGATGGCTCTAGACGCTATCCTGATGTAATCCCATCGAGCTAAAATGAAAATATTACTATTACTATTACTAATATCTAGTTTAGCAAAAGCTCAAACTAAAGTTACAATTGAAAGTGAAAAGAAAGGGATTACTGCGCAGCTAAAACATATAGAGGATAATAAGTACGTTTTAGTGCTTAAAAACGCCAGTGGTGAAATTAGGATTATAACTAAGGAAGCTATAGCTTCGACAAAAGAGCAGAGGAATAAGAAAAATATAGTATCTTCAGGCTCAGGTGAAAGTATTTTTACCTATAATAAACACCATTTAAATCATATAGTTTTAAAAAAAGATGAAGAGTATAATGCTCTTGATATAGAGTTAAATGAAGGTGATATTAAAACCTTTAGTTTTGGTATAGTAGCTGATTTAAAAGGAGAATACGATACAATCAAAATAACGTGTGATTTTTTACATAAATAAAAAACTAAAAAAGGGTCAGCAACTGTCTTTTTAATAAAAAGTAATCATTTCGCTTCAATTTCTAGTAAGTGTCTTTTCATGAGTAAGTTAAGATAAGATAAAAGTTTTCTCATTACCGCAATTAAAGCCAATTTCTTAGGCTTCCCATTTGCTAATAATCTCTGATAAAATTCTTTGAGTATTGGGTTGTATCTGGAAGC
>CALJOJ010000039.1 GCA_937981665.1 uncultured Rubritalea sp. | reverse complement strand
GATCCTATTGGCCAGTTTGATTATCTAGGCTTGTATACTTGTGAGCCATGTGATGATCAATGTGGTAGCAATTATGGTGCTTGTGCGGCAGATTGTAGAAATGCAAAACTTAGCATGGATTGCTACAAAAAACCATGTCCTAAAAATGGAGGTGGAGATGGTTTAGTTGGATCTGGAGTTGGTGAGTGTACAAATGAAGGTGACGTTGATTATTGGTTTGCTAGCATTCCTCGTCCTGGAACAACAGCTGCTATACCTGGCTATTGGGCTTTTGCTGGTAAGCTTGCAGCAGTTCATATTTTGAAAAAGATAGTAGAGGAAGTGGTAGCTAAGGCTATTAAAGCTGGCATAGGTCTAATAGGAAGTATTAATACTATGAAAGGCGTAGTAAGAGTTTCGATAATTGGGCTTCATCGTAAGTGTTTGAAAAAAGGGGGGAGCTTGAAATGGAGTAAAATTGAAAAGTACTCCAAAGATCTACAAGGAGGGATGGGAGGAATAGGTTCCGGAGGTACTTATGGACTGCCTACTATGGCAAAGGATTTAGCTATAGATATAAAAATAGGACTTAGTAAAGCTGAAAAATATGCCAATTCTTACAAAAATTATAAATAATTGATTATGAAAAAAAAATATACTTTGCTTATTGTATTTTATCTTTTTGGTGTAACCAAAGCTGATGATAAGATAGTCCAGGAACCGTCACCCTCTATTAATTATTTATTTCATGCAGGTTTTCATAGTTCAATAGAATTTTTAAACAATATCAGCACAAAACAAGAATTAGATAAACATTTACTGGATATTCGACAGAGCTATTTGATTTGTTATGCATACTGGTATGCGTCTAATATTGAAAAAGTTAAGATTTTGGATGAAGATATTGAAGCTTTATTGAGTGTTATATTGACTCAACTCGATAATCATAAGTTTGACATGCGGAAAGATTTATCTCTACTACGTAGTAAAAAAAATCAAACACCTTTATCCGAGATAGAACTAGACTCTTTACATCGTGCAACTGGTTTTCCTTGTAGTCGATTAAATTTTATTTCAGATGAAAAATACGAGGATTTAGCAAATCAATTTGTAGCATGGTCGAAGACATTAACGGTGAATAAAGGAAAACCATAATAAGAAACTAAAAAAGGGTCCTGAATGGCACGGACTTAAGGGCATTCATCGGTGATTTCCCCTTATTCTTCAAGGTATAGAACAGTCCTAACTTTTGTCTGAGTTATCAAAGCCACAATTCTAATATTGCTCAAGCTTCCTAGCCCATTTAAACCGAATAATAATAGCATCAAACCATTAGATTCTAGAACCCTTATAAAATAAGCTTTTTTCGCTTAAGTCCGTGCCATTCGGTGAAGATCCATCATTAAAAACGGGTGGAGGTTGTGATGTTTATGTAAGGTAAGCTTTGTTAATGGATTTGTGTTATAGATTTTTGTGTCTGAATGCTATAGTTTAGGTACTTTTAGGAGGAGGACTATGAACCTGTAAGATGTTTCATATTAACTTGATTGAGCTGTTTTTATTTATGATCATTCAGCTATGAAATTTAACATGAAAAAGTTACTCGGGATTACTGGAGTTTTGATGCTAACTCAGGTTTGTATGGCGAGTGAACGGCCGAATATTATCTTCTTCTTCTGCGATGACTTAGGATATGGAGATGTAGGAGTGTTTTATCAAAACTCACGTGCAGTGGGTGAACCGTCAATGAAGACGCCGCATATTGATAAGCTTGCTCATGAGGGAATGCAGCTGCGAGCGCACTATGTGGGTGCTCCAGTGTGCGCTCCATCTCGTGCGACGTTGTTTCTGGGACAGTCACAGGGTAACTCACCGGTAAGGAATAATCAGTTTGATAAGGCATTGCCCAATCAGCCTACTTTGGCGTCTACTTTGCAGGAAGCTGGTTACAATACAGCGCTGATTGGTAAATGGGGACTTCAGGGAGAGAAGAAAAATGGTGAAACAGGTGCTGATGCATGGCCGGCGTATCCTACGAAGCGTGGGTTTGATTATTTTTTAGGTTATGTGACTCATAAAGATGGTCATGAACATTATCCGTTTGAGAATATTCATTTTAAAGATAAGGCAAAAAGGAAGGGGCAGTCAGAGAGAAAGGCTGAACTATGGGAGCAAAATAGTGAAATATCTGGTCAGCTGGAGGGATGCTATACTACTGATTTATTCACTGCTGTGACTAAGCGCTTTATTATTTCTCATGTGAGTGAGAAAAATGATCAGCCGTTTTTCATCATGCTATCTTATGACACGCCACATGCAGCTACTCAGATAGCGACGATGCCTTATCCTGAGGGATCTGGCGTGAAGGGTGGTGTTCAGTGGATAGGGGAGAAAGGTAAGATGATAAATACCGCGAGTGCTTTGACGGATTCTTATATTCATCCAGATTATAAAGACAAGGATTGGAAGAATGTCTATAAGCGTCATGCTTCTTCTGTGAGACGTATTGATAGTTCGGTTGGAGATGTGATGCAGACGCTGAAGGATCTTGAGTTAGATAAGAATACTTTAGTGGTGTTTTCTAGTGACCATGGGCCGTCGGAAGAGTCTTACCTTAAGGAAGCGCTGAAGCCTGATTTCTTTAGGTCGTTTGGTCCTTTTACGGGGATCAAGCGTGACTGCTGGGAGGGAGGGATCCGACCGGGAGCAATTGTCAGATGGCCTGCTGTTGTGAAGGCAGGTAGCGTTATGGAGTCAGCGTCTCAGATGCAGGACTGGATGCCTACTTTCTGTGATGCAGCTAAGATAGGGACGCCAGCAATAGCGGATGGAGTCTCACTGATGCCTCAGCTCTTGGGTGAAATAGCAAGTGATCCGGAGAAAGGGTCCGAGATTTATGTTGAGTACTTTAATAATAAGAAGACTCCAAAATATAATTATTTTACTAAAGGTAGAGGAGGAATGAAGCGTGGAGAGATGCAGGTCATTAGGCAGGGTAAGTATAAGGCGATCCGCTATAACGTGAGAGATGCGAAAGATGCTTTCATGGTGTTTGATCTGACTCAAGATCCTAGTGAGGCTAATAATATAGCAGGGCAGGATGGAGTACCTACCCAGCAGCACTGGCTAGACGCGGTGTCACGTCATCACCATAAGAATAGCTCGGCCGCACGCCCTTATGATGATGTGAAAATAGCAGCGGTTAGCGTAAAGCAGGCTGACTTAAAGCAAGGGCTTAAGCTTGTGCCAGCAGTTGGAGAATCTATGAGTTATGTTTCTCAGAGTGGCTTTAAGCTGCAAGGTTTCATCAAGGTAGATACGGCAGGTAAGTACACGTTCGATCTTCCTGCTGGAGTCAAGGGGATGATCCGTGTTCACCATATTAATGTGCTTGATAGAGCATCTGAGGAGGCTTATCAGAATGATAATACATTGAGCTTACAAGCTGGGATGCACCCATTCACATTGTTCTTAGAGAAGGCTGTGTCTGTTGAGAATAGTATGCTTATGAGTTGGAAAGCTGAAGGGGAAAGTGGATTTAAGGTGATCTCGGAGGAGAGTTATTATCATTAGAATAGTCAGCAGCGGCTTTTACTGCTGGCTGTAGTTACTCTAGAAATAATGAATAGTTCAATGGTATGATATTTTGTCGGTTTTATTTTATTGTAAGTGTTTAATTAATAAGCATTTATGTTTTTTTGAGATGTTTTTTATTTGTGCGATAATGTTCTTGAGGAGAAAACATACTTATTATTAAAAAAGTTACAACTAATCTTGAGAGAGGCAGTTAATACTTATGTAAGAGGATAATTGTAGCATTTTAAATGCTGGAAAAAGAAGAAATGTAACCAATAAAATATTATGAAAAGAACAGTAATTATAACAACATCGGTCGCCCTATTTGGGATGTCAGGTCTTGCTATGGCTAAGCCAGGTGAGCACAGAGGGAAAAAGCATCACGAAGCTATGCTGGAGAAGTTTGATGCTGACGGTGACGGCGAACTTTCTCAAGAAGAGAAAGAGGCTGCTAAGGAAGCATTCATCGCTAAGCATATGGATGAGATCGACACTGACGGTGATGGTGAAATTTCCGATGAAGAAAAGAAAGCATTTCGTGAGAAGATGGGTAGTGGCCGAAGAGGTGGTCATGGCGGACCTAGGGGTGGTCATGGTGGCGAAGGAATGAAGGAGAGAATCCTTGAAGAATTTGATGCTGACGGTGACGGCGAGCTCTCTGATGAAGAGAAGGAAGCAGCTAAGGAAGCAATGAAAGCTAAGCATGAAGAGCGTAAGGCTGAGCATGAAGAGCGTAAGGCTGCATTCCTAGAGAAATACGACACTGACGGTGATGGCGAGCTTTCTGAAGAAGAGAAAGATGTTTTCAAAGAGGAGCAAAAAGCTGATCGCGAAGCATTCAAGACAGAGATGCTCAGAAAATATGATGCAGATGGTGATGGCGAGCTTTCAGAGGAAGAGCGCAAAGAAGCTCGTGAAGCTGAGAAGCAGAATCTTCTTGATAACTTCGATTCTGACAACAGCGGTGAGTTAGAAGGCGAAGAGCGTAAAGCCGCTGGTGACTGGCTTAGAGAGAACCGACCATTCTTCCACAGTAAGAAGGGTGGCTGCAAAAAAGGTGGTTGCAAGAAAGGCGACGACTCTGATGACGAAGAAGACGATTCAGATGAGTAATGTGAGGCAGTCGGTGAAGGAATTTATTCACTGATTGTTGATACCTCAGCTAATTAATTAGTTAGAAATTTCAGAGAAGTACCTTCGGGTGCTTCTCTTTTTTTTTTGTGAGTATTCGTGAGTTATGAAGTTGGCAAACTATGATTTATGGCTAGCTTAAAGATCAATGATCGAGTCAAAGCAGGTTAGCAAGGTATTTAAGACTGGAAAAAAAGGCAACACTGGTAAGGCTGATGTACATGCTGTGGATGGGGTGAGCTTTCGCTGTGAGCCTGGGCGTGTGTTTGCTCTGCTAGGACCGAATGGTAGCGGTAAGACTACGCTACTGAGAATGATTTCTACGTTAATGAGTCCTGATAAAGGTGGGTTGATCGTTGGAGGGTTTGACTGTGTGAAGCAGAGTGAAGAGGTGAGGAAGAGGATTGGATTTCTTACTGGAAGCGCTGGTCTTCATGAGAAACTGAGCGGCCGTGAGACTTTAGAATTTTTTGGGACATTACAGGGGTTATCTGATGAGCACTTAGAAACGCGGATTTCTCAGATGATAGAAGAATTTAAGCTAACAGAATTTATCGATCGTGCTACCGGAAAGCTTTCGATGGGGCAAAAGCAACGGGTCATGATAGCTCGGACATTGATCCATGATCCAGAGGTGGTAATCTTTGATGAGGCGACGACTGGTCTGGATGTACTGGCTGCCAGGGGGTTAATGGATATTGTCAGGGCGTGTAAGGATGCGGGTAAGACGGTGTTGTTCTCGACGCATATTATGGGTGAAGTAGCATTACTAGCAGATGATGTGACGATCTTACATAAGGGGAAGCAGATATTTTCTGGGACCATAGAGGAGCTAAAGCAGCATGGAGGTGCGGGTGCTGGTGAGAGTATGGAGGAAAAATTTATTAGTCTGTTAGAGGAAGCTGAAGAGAGATTAAAAGAGAAGGAGGAAGCGTTATGTTAGCTATTATATGGGCATCCTTAAAGAAGGAGGTGCGAGAGGTGCTTAGGGATAAGCGTACCTTGTTACTTACGATTCTCGTTCCGCTGGGTTTTTATCCAGCGATGAGCTTAATGACGAAGGACCTGGAGCGAAAGCAGAGTGCTAAGATGGAGGATAGAGTGGTGCAGGTGGCTGTGGCTGGCTGGGGCGATGATGACCTAACTGATAATCCAAAGTTAATGGAAACTTTAGTTAAGATAAAGTGGTTCTCAGCAGAGCTTTCAGAAAAGGATGAACTACTGAGATCTGGTGATATAGACATTTTTCTAGAGGTGGAAAGCGAGCCTAAGAAAGGTTACGTGCATAAGAAAGTGATTGTACATTATTTTTCGACGATACAAGGGTCTTTAGCGATGCAACGGGTGAGTTTATTGTTGGATAAAATGAGAGAGCTAGAAGTAGTGAAGCAGCTAGGAGGAAATGAAAATATGCTGAAGCCTATTGAGATAGTAGGGAGAGAAGATCACGCGACTGCTCGTGAAGTTTCAGGGAATAAATACGGAGGGATGGGTGCTTACTTCATCACGTTTTTAGCCTTCACTGGCTGTATGGCTGTGGCTGTAGATACGGGTGCTGGCGAGAAGGAGCGTGGTACGCTGGAGGCTATGTTAGTGACTCCTGGGAGCTTTATGGGGGTGGCAGCAGGGAAGCTGGTATTTATTTTTATTATGGGGATGATTTCTGTGCTTTCTACCATTGGTGGGATCGTGATCATGGTAGTGGGGTATGGCGGTGGATCCGGCTTTAGTGTTGCCGATGTGGGGATAACTTCTCTGCTGGGTATAGCTATCTTGTTGATCTCGTTGCTGATATTTTTCTCGGCTATCTTGTTTGCGTTCTCCATTTTAGCGAAGTCTAGTAAGGAGGCTCATGTGAGATCCTCTTTACTAATGATCGTGGTGGCGATGTCGCTGGTGTATTGTATCATTCCAGGGGTCGGAATCACTAAGACGATCTTGTGGGTGCCTATCCTGAATGCTGCGATGTCTATCAAAGAACTATGGGGTGGCAAAATGCCACTGATAGATTATCTACAAGTATTAGTTATCTTGATAACTCTATCAGCTATCGTGCTATGCTGGATCAGCCGTAAGGTGAATAAAGACAGAGAAAAGATATTGCTAAAGCAGTAGCTTGGTTGATCTGGCTGACTTATCGTATATTTTGCCCTAGCTAACGGATTCCATGTGTGGAATCGCGTCTAGTAGTTGTTTGGTGTAGTCGTGTTGAGGGCTGTTGAAGAGCTGCTCGGACTCACCGTATTCTACTATTTTTCCTTTGTACATGACGGCGATGTTGTCGGCGATGTAGCGAACTACGGAGAGGTCGTGGGAGATGAAGATCATGGTGAGGTTTAGCTGATCTCTGAGCTCTATGAGGAGGTTAAGAATCTGGGACTGGATGGATACATCGAGTGCTGAGACGGGCTCGTCTGCTATGATGAGCTTAGGTTCTGGTGCAAGGGCGCGTGCTATGGCGATGCGCTGACGCTGACCACCAGAGAACTCATGTGGGTACTTCTTCATGAAAGATGGGTTCAGGCCCACGCGTTCCATCAGGGCGACGACGGCATCGATCATGAGTGATTTATTATTCTTTAGCTCAGGCTTACGCTGAGCGAGGGCTTCAGCGAGCGTAGAGTAGATGGTCATCCTCGGGTTAAGTGAGGCGTAGGGGTCCTGAAAGATCATCTGAAAGTCTAGGCGGCGGTGACGGACCTGGCTGGAGCTGAGCTTGGTGAGATTCTCTTCTTCTAAGATGATGTTGCCAGAGGTGGCAGGGATGAGCTGCATGATGGTGCGGGAGAGAGTGGACTTGCCGCAGCCTGACTCTCCTACGAGGCCGAGGATCTCACCTTTTTTGATGGAGAGATTGATGCCGTCGACTGCTTTGACGGCATCGACTTGTTTCTGAATAAGGATTCCTTTTTTGATCGGGAAGTGGGTCTTAACGTCTTGGAGTTCGAGAAACATGGTGCTTTAGGAGTTGGTTAAATTTAAAGTAAAAGGAGGTAGTAGGGGAGGGTAGTTGAGTCTGATAGGTTAGTAAGATCTAGCCCAGATAGCACGCTTTTTAGTAGGCTGACCAGTCTTGATACACTGAGCATCTTCGCCGTCTTGCTGGTCTAGTGGTAGGCAGCGAATCGCGATCTTGTACTTTTTGCTTAGAGCTTCTTCTTCTTCATTACTGGCGTCCCATGGGGTAGTGAGCCAGCCTGGTTGATCAGAAGTTGACCAGTGTCTTTCAAATTCTGTTAGATCTCCGCATTCTGAGATATTAGTGTCACGGAGTTCTGTGGCACGGTGGAGGATTTCGTTCTGGATTTGCTGAAGTGTGTCTATGCAGTCACGGAGGAATGTTTCTTTAGGCATGAAGTGCTTTTCGAATGCGTCTTCATCGCGACGTTGCATGCAGATCTTTCTGCTTTCGAGGTCACGTGGGCCGATTTCGATCCTGATAGGCGCTCCTTTTTTCACCCATTCCCATTTCTTGGCCCCGCCAGCAAGGTCACGCTTGTCAACGTGGACACGAAGTGGCTCGCCGTGGAAGTCCTTATGTCTGAGAGTGGTCGCTAGTGCTTCACAGGCATCGATGATCGCTTCACGTGAGTCTTCCTTAGGGGTGACCGGAATGATAATGATCTGCTGGGGTGCGACACGTGGTGGGCAGATGAGACCGTCGTCATCTGAGTGTGCCATGATGAGTGTGCCGATGAGGCGGGTAGAAACTCCCCATGATGTGGTCCAGGCGTGCTGAATGGTGTTGTCTCTTCCTGTGAATGAGATGTCTTGAGCTTTGGAGAAATTTTGTCCAAGGAAGTGCGAGGTCCCAGTTTGGATGGCTTTCTTGTCCTGCACCATTGCTTCGATGGTGAATGTTCTGTCAGCTCCTGGGAAGCGCTCGACCTCAGATTTCTCACCCGGGATGACAGGGATGGCGAGGTTGTTGGTGAGGAACTCGGTGTAGATGTCATGAATCAGCTTGGTCTCAGCGATCGCTTCTTCCTTGGTCTCATGAGCGGTGTGGCCTTCCTGCCAGAGGAACTCAGCGGTGCGGAGGAAGAGACGGGTGCGCATTTCCCAACGCATGACGTTAGCCCATTGGTTAATGAGTAATGGCAGGTCGCGGTAGGAATTCGTCCATCGTGAGAAGGCGGAACCAATAATGGTCTCAGAGGTAGGGCGGATGACATACGGCTCTGTGAGCTTACCAGATGGGATCATCTTGGTGCTGCCGTCGTCTTGTTTTTCGGCTTCAAGGCGGTGGTGGGTGACAACTGCGCACTCAGTGGCAAAGCCTTCTGCATGCTCTGCTTCTTTTTCAAGATGAGAAAGAGGGATGAGAAGCGGGAAATAGGCGTTTTGGTGACCAGTTTGTTTGAAACGTTTATCAAGCTGCTGCTGAATGTTTTCCCATAGCGCATAGCCCCATGGCTTGATAACCATGCATCCACGCGACTCAGAGTTTTCAGCCATATCAGCTGCTTTAATTACCTGTTGATACCATTCTGGGAAATCTTCTGCTCTCGTTGGTGAGATCGCATTTTTTGGTTGCTTTGCCATGCTTTGAGTGAAGAGAAAAATAGTGGAACAGGGAAGTTTAAAGTGAGGCAAAACCTTTGGTAATGATCAATATCACTATTTTGGTTATTAGATTGTATCTTTTTTTCTGCGTGAGCGTTAGGAAGATGTTTCTTTTTGGTTTGAAATGAGTTCCAATTCTTATTGGGTCAGTATTGTTAATCTCTAGGTTTTCAATTTATTTAATAAACCTAAAGCATTTTAAGAATTGAATGATGGAGGTGTTATGAGCTGAGTGAGAATGGTGTGGGGTATTCGTAATCCGTTCTGTTCTATGAGCACTGAAGGGGGATTACTTTGTTTGGTTTTGTATGGTTCTGAGCCCAAAACTAAAATTTGTGAGATTTGTACTCGCCAAACCTTTAGATCGTTTCTTAGTGTGCACTTAATATATTTACATCATGAACATTAAATCACTCAGAACTCTTTTAACAGCTTTAGTAGTAATGGCATTTCCTTCATCGGCAATTGCTCAGTATATTGTCGAGGTAGACAAACCAGAGATAGTAGAGATTCTTGAGCCAGACACAGGTAGCGATCTAGCCAATAAGAGTTTCAAGCAGAAGGACTGGTTAGAGTTCGAATTGAAATTCAAAATCGAAGCTAAGGACTCTAAAAAGCTATTTGCGGACAGAGTGAACGTAAAGTGGTATGTCGCAGCTGAAGATCCTACAAAGGGAAGCAAGAGGCTTATCTTACTTGAAAAAGAAGTAAAACACGTGAATGTCCCAATTGGAGAAGATGTTTATGTATCTGTGTATCTTTCACCTAATTCTATAATGAAACTCACAGGTGGTGACAAAATAAATAAAAGCGACTTTGAGGAAGTCGGTGGTGTGATTACTGTTGATGGGCAAGTTCCAGTAAGTGCAAACAAAGGATTTTTCTCATCAAGTAAAAAGAAAGTGTGGTGGGATAGCGGTAGTCTTTCACGCTATGATAAAGTTTCTCTTCTAAAGAAAGACGAGACTCCATTTCAGAATCTTTGGTTTAGCCGTTATGCTGAACTCCAGGTGGAAAAATAGTTCGGTCACTTGGGAGAGTATTTTTTTCGCCTCTAGTTCGCTAAAGGTATCAATTTTATAACTTTTAATTTTAAATAACAAATATGGCTGAATCACAGTCTGTCTTAGCTCTAAATATAGGTTCTCAGCGAGTGACCATGGGACTTTTATCTGTCTCAAGTAATGGTGGTCTCATTTTGAAGAAGTATGAGTCGTCATCGATTCTAGCAGATCCAGCTGCAGAGATGACACGCTTACCACAGATTCGCATGGCGATTGCTGAATTGGTAGCTAAGCTTGGAGCTTCTAAAGAGAAGGTAAGTTATTCCATTTCGGGACAGTCTGTATTCACTAGATTTATCAAATTACCAGCACTTGAGAGTAGCGATATTGAGCAATTAGTAGAATTTGAGGCGCAACAGCACGTGCCATTTCCTATCAATGAAGTGGTCTGGGATTGGCAGTTACTTTCCAATGAAGGTGACGAGAAAGAAGTGGTTCTTGTGGCGATTAAGTCAGATGCTCTCGATGATCTAAACGATTGTGTGAAAGAAGCAGAAGTTTCTACGAACTTAGTTGATGCTTCACCAATGGCGCTCGCTAACGCATTTATATATAATTACGGTGATATTGGTGAGCCAGCAGTGCTCATTGATATTGGGGCAAGAACCAGTAACTTGATCTACATGGATGGTAGCAAGATCTTTACTAGAACGATTGCTATTGGTGGTGCAGCTGTCACGTCAGCGATCGCTAAGGAATATAATGTTCCGTTTGTAGAGGCTGAAACTCAAAAATGCAGTAATGGTGTTGTCGCTCTGAACACAAACCATACAACTCAACTTGACGACCTTACCGCAGCTCTCGCTAGCTGCATTAGAACATCTCTCAATAGAATGCCGGCAGAGATTGCCCGTACGACTAATTTCTTCAGAAGTCAACACGGTGGTCAAGCTCCTAAGCGTGTATTCCTCGCTGGTGGTGGTTCTGATTTACCAATGATTGCAGATTTCTTCCAGGACAAGCTGCGCTTACCTGTAGAGTTCTTTAATGCTCTGAAAAAAGTTTCAGTAGGACAGGGAGTTGACGTTGATAAAGTTTCTCTAGAAGCGCATAAGATCGGTGAACTCGTCGGTCTCGGGCTTCGTGCTAAAGATGAAGCTAGACTAAATATTGATCTTGTTCCCCAATTAGTAGAGCAGGAGCGCGAAGACGCTAACAAGCGTCCTAAGCTTATCCTAGCATCTAGTTTAATCATGGGTGCATGTCTAGTGTTCTGTATTACTGGTTTCCTTGCTAAAGGGAAGGCAGTTAAAGATTCTAAGGCTAGAAAATCTGAGCTTAATGGGCTTGAGCGGTTTTCTAACCCGATCAGACATGGGCGCGAAGATGCGGCGAAGATCGATGAAGTGGTTTCAAAGTACAGCGCAGAGGTGAACGGAAGAGTTTATTGGTTAGAAGCGCTAAATGACATCAAGACGCATTTCGCTACACCTGAACTGTGGTTGACTGAATTTGAGCCTGTGCTTAACTTCAACCTGGCGGATTCAAGTGATCCATCGACTTCATATAAGGAGATTATTGAGCCTGTAATTACCTCGAGCGAAGGCGGAAGGACGCTATTAGCTAAAATTAAATTAGAGCCAAAGTTGACTAAGAAAAACAGACCTAATCCTGACTACGTGGCACCTATGGTAAACGCCGTGAGATTACGCGGTTTCTGGCGGGGTGAGTCAAACTCAATTGTGCTTGAACGTTTCAAAAACCTAGTGGATAAGTCTACAGTCTTTGGCAAGGAGATCTCTAAATTATCAACTGGTAGAAAGCCTGTCGTGGAGAAGGTTACACTAGAGAACGATCAAATAGTGATAAAGAATACATCTTCTCCAGCTGATGAAGACAAGCTAGGAGCTTCTTTTGAACTCATCATTCCACTTAATAACCCTTTTATCCTTAAATAAATATGAATTGGTTTCAAGAAAATAAGTTTGCAGGTGCCTTACTGGGTACAACAGCCGTCGTTTCTGGTGTGCTAGTCTTTTTCGGAATGAGTTTCCGTTCTGGTGCTGCAGCGGCGCGAGGAGATGAGTTAGTAGCGGTAAAGAAGATTGATAATCTTCGTGCTGATAAGACATATCCTGATGCTGATAATGAAGAGGCTCTAAAAAAGAATCTCATTGCTTTCGCTTCGGAGGCAAAAGAATTCCAGAGCCAGATCCTCGAATTCAGACCTGAGAAGTTTGAAAAGATTAGTCCTGGTGCCTTTAATTCAGAGGTTTCTAAATACTTTAAAAAGCTCAATAATCTCTACAGCTCAAAGAAAATAGGGTTCAAATCTAAAGGAAAACAACACTTTGGGATGGGTAGTTATGCTGGGCCAATGGCTAACCAAGCAAACACTGCATATCTTAGTTACCAACGAGAAGCATTAGAGTGGCTATTTATCGAATTAGCTAATTCTGGTATCGCCAGTCTAGATCACGTTTATCGGGATCCAGTAGCAGAAGTTCTAGGTGGCGGGAAACCTAGAGAAGAAAAAAGTAAAGAGAGAAGATCTAATAGGAGGAATAAGACGCAGGCTGAGATGAAAGTAGCCAACAGTCTTCCTATTGAAATCTCATTCACAGGTACTGAGGCGAATATGCAAGACTTCTTGACTAAGGTGGCTTCTAGTGAACAGTATTTCTTCAAGTTGAACTTGCTGAAGATATTGAACGAAAAGAGGAATCCTATCTCCATCAAAGAATCAAGTTTTGCTCCCGTGGTAGAAGCTGCTGAAGGTGAAATATCATCAGATTTTGGTGATCTAGGTTTCGAGAGCTTTGGTGGTGCTGATGAATCAACATCAAGTACTGAAGATACTATTATAAAACAGGTGGCCGGTAATGAAATGATCACTGCCTTTGTTAAACTAGATCTCCAGCTTTTTTCAAAAGCTAGTGATGTGGTCATTCCTATTGTAGAAAAGGCATCTAAATCAACTTCAACTAAATAACAAGAAAGAGAAACTATGTCTTGGTTATCAGAAAATTATGAAAAAGCAGCGCTCGGTGTAGCTGCAGTGGCTGTTATAGCAGTTGGGTACTCTGTTCTCTCTTCGGAGAATAAAGTGCCTAATGTGAAAGGTATCAGAGTTGAAAACAATGTAGGGATTCCAGAGCATCAGAATCTCGATCTTGCTAAAACTCGTTTAGCTAATGAGTATGCATTTATCCCGAAATCAGCAGCGGGTAATGAAGTAAACAGTTTCACAGCTTACCCTCTATATAGTATCAAAGGTAGACCGGAGATAGATGTGCTTAGTAATGACTTTGAGATTCACGAGGGTATGCCTATCAAGTGGTGGACTCAATATGGTCTTTCTGACTATACTTTAGCGAATGGCCCGGATCTCGATCCTGATAAGGACGGGTTTACTAACCGTGATGAAATGGAGGGAGGTACGGATCCCACAAAGGCTGACTCTAAACCTCATTATCTCACAAAGCTCAAGTGTACAGGGGCTAAGCCATCTGGATTTGTGATGAGCTGGACAAATGTAGATGACGTTAAAGCTAACTTTAAGTTTATCTATAACGGTAAAAAGGCATCCTACTTTAGTAAGGAAGTAGGCTTTCAGTTTCCTGATGCTAAATTCTGTAATAAGCAAAAGGCTCCTGGCTTATTGAATCGGTTTGAGGTCGTGAAGAGAGGTGTAGATCCTTCTATTGAAGGTGAAAAAGGTCAGTATTACGATATTAAAGATAATTTAAAACAAGAGGATAACGTCACTAAGCTTTACTACAAAGCACAGGTTAAGTCAGATGACTGGACAGTTGATCTAAAAATCGATATCAATGTTGGCGAGGTGAATAAGCCATTTAAACTGGCAGAAGGTGATTCATTCTCTTTACCTTTTGATAAAATGGCGAGTAACAAGCCGTTCACATTTGTTGCTAGAAAAGGGGACAAAGCGATCATTAAACACAATCTGAAAGGTGTTCAATCGCCACTTGAGCTCACCATACCGACTAAATAGAGTACCCAAAAATCACATTTTTCTGGGTATTTAGCCCAATAATAGAATAAAAATTTACAAATAGTAAAAAAAAGCTTCACAAAGTACCCAAAAATAAACGAACCTACATCTAATCATGGAAAACACACCTACGCATCGATCCAGCAGAACAGCCGCCATTCTTATGGCTGCTGCTATCGCTATGCCGATTGTAGTAACTAGTACAGCATCAGCTCACGAGAATAGCCTCGTGTCAGCAGAGATAGCTAGAAGAGAACTACAGATGGCAGAAGCAGACAAAGTAATCCTAGATGGGCGAAAAGCTTATCAAAATAAAAAATACGAAGAGGCAGTAGCTCACTATCGTAAGGCGGTAAACTTGCTGCCAGCAGGACCTATCGCTGCAGATAGACGCCGCTCATACATGGGTCATCTTCTTGATGGATCCATTGCTCTGTCTACTCAGTACCGCAGAATAGGCAAATACACAGAAGCGAGAGAGCTTCTTGATAACGTACTAGACAGAGATCCTGGTAATGTGACTGCTAAGAAGCATCTCGAGTATCTTGATGATCCTATCCGTACTAGTCCTACACTTACGCATGCGCACGTGAAGGATATAGAAAAAGTTGGTAATCTCCTTCGGAGAGCAAACAGCTATTATGATCAAGCACAGTTTGACCAAGCGTATTTAGAGTATCAAGAAGTCTTAAGAATAGACCCGTATAACACTGCTGCAAGACGTGGTATGGAGCGTGTAGATAGAGCCAAGATGGACTACTATCGTGCAGCTTATGACCAGACCAGAGCAGCGATGCTCAGAGAGGTAGACGCAGCGTGGGAGACTACAGTTCCAATGCAAATAAGGGAGACCAGAGGCACGGAAGGTATTAATGTAAGTAATAATCCTGCCCAGTATAATAGACAAAAGCTTCAGAGCATTATACTGCCATTAGTTGAGTTTGATGAAGATTCCACTGTGCGTGATGCTATTGACTCACTTCGCCAACGTGCAAGAGAGCTAGACACTAATGAGCTAGACCCAGATAAAAAAGGTCTTAATTTCCTCATTCGTAATACAGCGATCGTAGATATTAGTTCTGAGATCGGTGATGGTGCTCCAAATTCTGAAACCACTAACAAGATTGAGAATATTAAAATTGGAGCTCTCGAGCTTCGTAACGTTCCTCTTGAAGAAGCACTCAGACAGATCTGTCAGGTCGCTGGTCTTCGTTATAAAGTAGAAGATTTCTCAGTAGTAATCTTACGTGCGACTGAGTTCGATAACACTGAGCTTTATCAACGCACATTCCGTGTTCCACCAGATTTAATGACTCTACTTGGTCAGTCAAGTGGTGGCGGTACAGGTGCAGCTGGCGACGATCCATTCAGTGAAGACACTGGTGCAGGTGAGCAGAAGACAGTTAAAGAGCTTCTTGAGTTATCAGGAATCAAGTTCCCTAGTGAAGCAACAGCTGGATTTAGTAAAGCTACATCTACGCTTAACGTGAGAAACACTGCGAGTGCACTTGATCAAGTTGAAGAACTTGTCAACGAGTTCCTCCGCAGAAAGCCTAAGCAGGTGAAGATGCTCACTAAGTTTGTTGAGATCAAACAAAGCAACAGTGATGAGCTTGGTTTTGATTGGGTTCTTTCTCCATTCGGAATAACTTCTAACAATAACTTCCTCTCAGGTGGTACTATCGGCAACGGTGCAACTCGTACTGCTGCGGACTTTGTTAATTCTGTAAATGGTGTAACAGTTGATGGTCTTTCATCAACTGCTGCGTCAAATGTATCTAACATCATTACTGCAGGTAACCGTTCAGGTGACTTCGGTATTGCTGCTGATAGTATTGATTCTTTCTTGAATAACCCGAACCGCACTGCTCAGTCAAGTACTGTTGCTCCAGGTATTCTATCACTAACAGGATTATTCACTGACGGTCAGGTTCAGCTTATTATGCGTGGACTTTCCCAGAAGAGTGGGGCTGACGTAATGACTGCTCCTAGTATCGTATCTCGCTCAGGTGAGAGAGCTACTATCGAGATTATTCGTGAGTTTATCTACCCAACTGAGTATGAGCCACCTGAGCTGCCGAATAATATCAATACAGGTCAAACAGCAACGTTAACAGGTGCGACAACATCATCATCATTCCCTGTTACTCCAGCTACTCCTACAGCGTTTGAGACCCGTAACACTGGTGTGATTCTTGAAGTTGAGCCGATTCTCGGTGATGATGGATACACGATCGACCTTACATTCAGACCTGAAATTGTTGAGTTTGAAGGATTCGTTAACTACGGATCACCAATTCAGACTAGTGCTACAGATGCGCTTGGTAACCCAATTACTGTTACAATCACAGAGAACAGAATTGAAATGCCAGTATTCTCCACACGTCGTGTGAATACCGCACTCACTATCTATGATGGTCACACAGTGGCAGTAGGTGGACTCATGAGAGAGAACGTGCAGACACTTGAAGATAAAGTACCTATACTTGGAGATCTTCCTCTCATCGGTCGTCTGTTCCAGACAACAGCTGAGACAAGAGAGAAGAGTAACCTTATCATCTTCGTAACAGCACGCATCATCGATGCTACTGGTCAGCCAGTGGATCAAGCTGTTCTCACTGACTTATCGTCTCCTGTTGGGGCAGGAAGTGCTGCAGGGTTACTGCCAACTATTTCTAACTAGATATAGTCAGTATTAAATATTTTAGGCGGACCCGTTCATTCGGTTCCGCCTTTTTTTATCTCTGGTAATAGGAGGTGAAAATATCTTGTTGATAGTTTGCTAGGCTCTGAAGAGTTTGATAGAATTTACCTATGAAATCATTTGGTTTAACTGGGGGAGTAGCTACGGGTAAATCTACAGCAGCGAAGATGATGCTGAAAATTAATCCTAATATAGCCGTGTTTGATGCGGATTACTGTGTACACCAGCTCTATAAGACTCAAGAAATCCTTGATGAGATTGAAAAGATGTTTGGGGTTGAAGCTATTCTTGAGGATGGTGGTTTAAATAGAGATTATATACGTGAGGTGGTATTCTCTGACGAGGTGAGGAGACGGAGGATTCAGGACTTTATTCATCCGTTAGTGCGTAAAGAATGTCTTGCTATGCAGCAAAAAGCATCTAATAATCCTGACACATCATTCTTTGTTGCCGACGTGCCACTTTTATTTGAAAGTAGCTATGACTTTGGTCAGGAGGCAAATCTGGTGGTTGCTACGTCGCGTAATACGCAGGTGCAGCGGCTGAAAGTGAGGAGCAGATTGAATGATGATACTGTTTATGCCATTCTTGAGGTTCAACTCCCCATTTCTCATAAGGAGAAATGTGCCGATGTTGTGTTATGGAATGAAGGGCCTAGATCTGTGTTAGAAGCACAAGTAAAACGATTTATTAAAGAACAAATATCATGAGCGAAGATACGCAGAAGGAACTATATATAGATCCTAATAAAGAGAATGCAAAGAATAGAGAAGTGGAGGCTGATAAGAGAACCATTTCAGGTGACAAAAAGTTTAATAATGATCCAGCGGAACAAGTTGGGTCTAAAGCTACGATAGTTTCTGATGAGAAGCCTGTAGAAGAAGTGGTAGTAAAGCCAGTGTACGATGTGCCTGATACGATCGTAGTAAATGAGTTTCGTGAGAAGCCGCTTGCTGAGCTGCATGAGATCGCTGATGAATTACCAATCAAGATACATCCTGTGGCGATGAAGAGTCAGATTGTTTTTGATATTCTTTCTTTCTATGGAAAGCATGGCTCTGTTCTTACTGGCTATGGTTTCATGGAACAGGCTAAGGATAACTATGCGATGCTCCGTTGCCCTAAGCGCTCTTTCAAAACATCTCCTGATGATCTCTACATTGGTGGTGATTTGATTAAGAAACACGGATTGTGCGTTGGCCAAAAAATCATGGTAAAGATGCGTGCTCCGCGTGGACGGGATAAATATTTATCAGCAATGGAGGTCACTTCTGTTGAGGGGCTAGCTATTTCTTATTACGAGAAGCCAGCGCACTTTGATAAGCTCACTGCACTCATTCCAAATGAGCGGATCATTCTTGAAAATGGTGCAACAGGTGGTGTCGGTGTTCGTTTAGTTGATCTCGTTGCTCCACTTGGTAAAGGTCAACGTGGATTGATCGTAGCTCCACCACGTGGGGGTAAGACAGTCCTGCTTAAGAGTATCGCGCAGTCCATTAAGGCTAACCACAAAGAGGTTGAGTTGATTGTCCTCTTGTTAGATGAGCGACCTGAAGAGGTGACTGATTTTGAAGAGACAGTGGATGCTGAGATTTTCAGCTCTACCTTTGATGAGCCATCCAGAAGGCATGCACAAGTTTCAGATCTTGTTTTAGAGCGTGCTAAGCGTCTCGTTGAACTAGGAAAGGATGTGGTTCTTCTATTGGACTCACTCACGCGTCTTGCGCGAGGTCATAATAATTCTCAAAAAGGTGGAGTGATTGGCTCTGGAGGTCTTAACCCACAAGCGCTTCAGAAGAGTAGAAAGTTCTTCGGTGCTGCCCGTAATGTAGAAGGCGGAGGAAGTCTTACCATTCTAGCTACGGCTTTAGTGGAAACTGAAAGTAGGATGGATGAAGTGATCTTTGAGGAATTTAAAGGCACGGGTAATATGGAGATAAGGCTCGACCAGGAGTTAGCTGAGCGCAGAATTTATCCAGCGATCCATATCCCGCAGAGTGGAACACGTAATGACGACCGTCTCTATCATCCCGATGAGATGCAGAAGGTGTTAGAAATTCGCAGAGTGATTGCTGCTTTACCAGTGGGTGATGCTGTGCAGACTCTAATGAAGGCGCTCGGTCAGACACAAAACAATGCTGAGCTGCTGTTGAAAGGACTTTAATTGATGATAGAAACAACCCAAGAGTTAGACACTTATTTAAAGTCATTAAAAGGTGATTTCAGGGCCATGGATCTTGAGGGCGATAGTTTACATCGCTACCAAGAGAAGATCTCTTTGGTACAGTTTACTGATGGTGAGAACCACCAGTTGATCGATCCATTAGCGATCGATGACATGCAGCCATTGAAGGACTTTTTGAAAGACGGGGAACTTTGGATGCATGGTGCTGATTATGACATAGTCATGATGCGTAAGGATCTTGAAGTTGTCCCTCCGCTTATTTGGGACACTCAGATAGGTGCAAGATTACTAGGAGTTAAGAAGTTTGGCTATGGGAACTTAGTTGAGCATTTTCTGGGAGTAGAGATTTCTAAGAGTTCACAGAAGGCAGACTGGTCTAAGCGACCATTGACTGAGAAGATGAAGGAGTACGCTATAAATGATGTGCTGTTTCTTAAGCCTATTGTGGAGCAAACTCTGAAAGGTTTACACGAGAAGGGGCGATATGGCTGGTTTGTCGAAAGCTGTCACTGGGCTAGAGAGAAGGTCCTAGAGCGTCCAATAGCGAAGGAAGATCCTTGGAGAATTGCTGGATCTGGTAAATTAAAGCCGCGCGCATTAGCGTATCTCCGTTCGCTGTGGTATTGGCGTGATGCGCAGGCAGAAGAGTGGGATAGGCCTACTTTTATGGTCTGTGGTAATAAGCAGCTCTTGACTTGGGTGTTCGATCTCGAAGAAGGGAGGTCAGTTACTCTGCCAAAACATTTTAGAGCTAGTCGAAGAACTGCGTTTTTTACTGCAGCTGATGAGGCTAAAAACCTTTCTGATGATGTTCTCCCGCAGCGTCTTCGCGGTAAAGGAAGACGCGATAAAAATGAAGTTTTTGATGCGCGTGTGGACGCGATGTCTAAATTACGTGATAGCGTGGCTGAAGAGTCCGATATTGATGCTAGTTTGATTATTTCTAAGGCTACTATTGAGGCTCTCGCTGCGGAAGAGGTTGAGGCTTCATCCGTGCTCATGAAATGGCAGATGGAGTTGTTAAATATAAAGTAGTAACACGCTCTTTTTGAGAGGTTTGTGTTTTTAAAAACTTCTCGTTGGGTGAGGTGTTTTTTTTAGAAAAAAAGTAACGAAAAAAACGTCTAATTTAAGGTGTTTTTTCTGGTCAAATAGAGGTGGAACTATAGCCTTAGTGGATACATGTCAGATAATCCAATTGAACCAGAAAAAGAGCCAGAAGTAGCTGAAACTACCGTATCGGGAGAGCAGGAGTATGGTGCTTCGCAGATTGATAAACTAGAGGGCCTTGAGGCCGTCCGAAAACGTCCCGGGATGTACATCGGTGATCCTGATATTAGAGGTCTTCACCATTGTGTTTTTGAGGTGCTCGATAACTCTATTGATGAGCATTTAGCAGGTTACTGTGATGTTATTGAAGTCTCTCTCAATGAAGATGGATCAATTTCTATTACAGATGATGGGCGAGGTATTCCGGTAGAAGTCCACCCTAAGTTTAAGATGCCTTCTGTCGAGTTGGTTCTGACTAGTTTGCACGCTGGTGGTAAATTCGGTCAGGGTGCTTATAAGTACTCTGGTGGTCTCCACGGTGTGGGCGCAAAATGCGTGAATGCCCTTTCTGATTGGTTTGTTGCTGAGGTGACACGAGAAGGGAAAGTGCATAGAATTAAATTCGAGCGTGGTGCTACGACTGAGCCGTTAAAAGTAATAGGTGATGCACCTAAAGATAAGTCTGGGACTAAAGTAATATTCTACCCTGATGCTACGATCTTTACAGACACAATCGTGTTTGAGTTTGACCGTCTCGCTACAAGAATGCGCGAACTTGCGTTCCTTAACCCAGGATTAACAATCAACCTCGAAGATAGACGTCCAGAGTCAGCTAAGAAAGGTACTTTCTACTATGCTCGTGGTATTGTAGAATTTGTTGAACAACTTGGTGAGAACAAGACATTGATCCATGCAGATCCAGTGGAGCTTCATGGTAAACGTAGCATCGAGATTGATTATGACGGTAAGGTGATGGAGGATGATGTTTTTGCTGATGTTGTTTTCCAATACAACGATAGTTATAAAGATCAGATCTTGTGTTTCGCTAACTCTATTCCAAACGCTGATGGTGGTACACACCTCACAGGTTTCCGTGGAGCTCTTACAAGAGCGATCAATCAGTACGCGAAAGCGAATAAGATCCTGAAGGATAAAGACCCTGCTCTTTCAGGTGATGATGTGCGTGAGGGAATTGTTTGTGTGATTTCTGTTAAGATGCCGAATCCGAGATTCAGTTCCCAAACGAAAGGCAAGCTTGTGAATGCTGAGATCGAGCGTGTGGTTAGTTCCATCGTTTACGAAGGTCTGCAAGAGTACTTTGATGAGAATCCAAACTTAGCAAAAATGGTGATCGACCGTGCTGTGAATGCTGCACGTGCTCGTGAAGCTGCACGTAAGGCTCGTGAGACGGTAAGAAAGTCTGTGATGTCCGGTGGTGGTCTTCCAGGTAAGCTGGCTGATTGCTCTGAGCGTGACCCAGCAAAATCTGAGATCTATATTGTGGAGGGTGACTCCGCTGGTGGTTCTGCTAAATCTGGCAGAAATAGAATTAATCAAGCGATTCTACCTCTTCGAGGAAAGGTGATCAACGTGGAGAAAGCAAGACTACACAGAGCCCTTCAGAATAAGGAAATTCAGGCAATGATTACAGCGATTGGTGCTGGTATTGGTGATGGTGATCAGGAAGGTTCGTTTAATGTTGAGAAGGTGCGTTACCATAAGGTGATCATCATGACGGATGCGGATATTGATGGTGAGCATATTAAGACACTACTCCTTACATTCTTCTGCCGTCATATGCCTGATCTTGTAAAGTCTGGTTACCTCTATATCGCGCAACCACCACTCTATAAAGTGACTCGTAAAAAGCGCGAGGAATACATCGCTGATGATGATGCTCTGAATGAAATTCTTATTCAACTCGGCTCAGAAGATGTGAAGCTCAAAAAGTATGGCACGAATAAAGAAGTAGATACAGATCTACTCCGCAGTGTACTAGATACGCTCGCTCAGCTGACAAAGTTTACTTCATCACTTGAAGGACATGGCGGTAGTTTCAGAGATATCTTAGAGCTTAAGCAGGATGGAAAGCTCCCTGAGTTTATGATCCGCGTGAGACTTGGAAATGAAGAGTCTGTGCATTATCTCCACAGCGAGGCTGACCTCGAAAAGTTTGCTGCTGAGAACCGTGACCTTAGACTAAATAATGAAGAGCTTACTGAAGAAGAAGTAGCTGAATATAAAGAGAAGTACGATGGAGCACAACGAAGAGCTGTGAAGCGTGATCTGAATGAATCCATGGCGATCAGCAAGATCCTTGTGCGTCTTGGTGAGTTCGGTCTAGATACTGACCCATTCTTCTCAGACGATAAGCCAGTCTATGAGCTAGTAGAAGGTGATGGTGGTGATGACGGTCCAGTTCCTGTTTTCAATCTCTTCGAGATTCTCGATAGAGTGTTAGAGATAGGTAGAAAAGGGATGCGTATTCAGCGATTCAAGGGACTTGGTGAGATGAATGCTAAAGAGCTCTTCTCAACGACAATGGATCCAGAAAGACGTCAGCTGCTTCAAGTGAGACTGGATGAAGATAACGAACTCGAAGCAGACAGAATGTTCGATATCCTGATGGGAGATGTGGTAGAGCCGCGCAAGCGATTTATCGAAGATAACGCTCTCAATGTAAGAAACCTCGACGTCTAAATGAGTTTAAGATCACCACAAGCTAGGAATGGAAAAGCATTTGAATATGCTCTATTACTTGAATTTAAGGAGAAGCTAGAACGGCTAGTTAACGTTGAGGTGATTAAAAATTCATCACTTGAAATAGCTAGGAGTTGTTACGATTCTTTTAATGAAGAGGAGCAAGGTCTTTATCGTATAAGTTCAAGCTTCGCTATAAATTTTTTAATGGATCTTGAGCCTAGGCTCTGTTTTGAGAAAAATGATAAGGATATTCTGCAATTAGAGATTTTAAGCGATGCTCATGGTAAAAGCGGAGATGTCAGAGATGTTATAGCTATTAGGTTATTACAAGAATGGGAAATTGGAATCTCTGCTAAAAATAACCATGATGCAGTTAAGTATTCCAGACTTTCAAAAGTAGCTGATTTTGGGAAAACTTGGTTAGGTATAGACTGTTCTGAGGAATACTTTGCAGATATAGCACCTGTTTTTGATTCGTTGAAAAAACTAAGAAAAGAGAGTAATGCTACTGCTACATGGAGTGACCATGCTGATAAAGAGTCTGTATATGTTGATATATTAGAGGCGTTTAGTAAGGAGTTAAACAGATTGTCTGCTTCAGATGGTGTGGCAGAAAAATTAGTAAAGTATCTAGTTGGGAGAAAAGATTACTATAAGGTTATTAAAACTCGTAATAACATTGAGATTAAAGCTTTTAAATTATCAGGAACTTTAAACAGGGAAGCAGGGAAAAGGAAATCAAAACTCTTTGTTCCAGTTTTGCAAATGCCAACAAGAATAGTTGAGACTAGATTAGAAAACAGCTCTAGAAGTAAAATGAGGAACACTGTAATCGTGGAGCTAGACAACGATTGGGTGTTTTCAATGCGAATTCATAGTGCAAGCTCAAGAATCGAAGCATCACTAAAATTTGATGTATCATTACTTAAAGCTCCTTCTTCTTTGTTTAGTGTTAACTTATCAACTAACAAAAAATTAGCATGAAAATCATATCTTTATTCGCAGGAGCAGGGGGGCTAGATCTTGGTTTTGAAGCCGCAGGTTTTGATACAGTGTGGGCTAATGAATACGATAAGGATATTTGGGAGACGTTTGAAAAGAACTTTCCTAAAACAACCTTAGATAGGCGAAGTATTGTAAAAGTGAATGAGTCTGAAATTCCTGATTGTGATGGTATAATTGGAGGGCCGCCATGTCAGAGTTGGAGTGAGGCGGGTTCGTTGAAGGGTATTAATGATAAGCGTGGGCAGTTGTTTTATGATTATATTAGGATTCTAAAGGATAAACAGCCTAAGTTTTTCTTAGCAGAGAATGTTTCTGGAATGTTAGCAGCTCGTCATAAAGAAGCTTTTGAAAATATTAAAGTAATGTTTACTGAATGCGGATATGATCTACATGTGCAATTGCTAAATGCTAAAGATCATGCTGTGCCACAAGATCGTAAACGTGTGTTATTTGTCGGATTTAGAAAAGATCTTAATGTATCATATCAATTTCCAGTTCCTTTTACCAAGAAGAGAGATTTAAGCATGGCTATTTCTGACCTTCAAAAGAATGTGCTACCTGCTCAAGAAAAGCAAAAGTCTAATTTTGAAAAATGTAAGCTGGATAATCATGAGTATATGATTGGCGGTTTTTCATCTATCTTCATGTCTAGAAATAGAGTGAGATCTTGGGACGAACCTTCTTACACTATCCAAGCTGGTGGACGACATGCTCCTATACATCCACAGGCTCCTAAAATGCAATTTGTAGAGCCCAATAAGAGAATTTTTGTACCAGGTAAAGAGGATCTCTATAGAAGGCTCTCTGCTAGAGAGTGTGCAAGAATTCAAACATTTCCTGATTGGTTTAAGTTCTATTATTCCAATGTTGCTCATGGTTATAAAATGGTAGGAAATGCTGTTCCATGCAATTTAGCTTACTGTATGGCAAAGTCTATTAGGTTGGCTCTAGAAGGAGCTCCTCATTCTAATAATTTACGAGAAAAAGAAGAGAAGTATGTGACCCAAAAAGGAAGAAGCTTAATTTTAGGAGTAGAAGATCTTTATGCCGCAGAGGGAATGAAAATTTAAAATAAAAACAATAAATGAACGATAACATAAAAGTAGTAAACGTAGCTGACGAGATGTCGAAGTCCTTCTTGGATTACTCGATGTCAGTGATTATTTCACGAGCTCTGCCAGACGCGCGAGACGGCCTCAAGCCATCTCAAAGACGAATCTTGTACGCGATGCACAATGACCTCTCGCTCACACCAGCTAAGGCGCACCTGAAGTCTGCGCGTATTGTTGGTGACACGATGGGTAAGTATCACCCGCACGGTGATAGCGCTATCTATACCACTCTGGTAAATATGGCTCAGCCATGGACGATGCGAGAAATCTTGATCGATGGTCAGGGTAACTTCGGCTCCGTGGAAGGTGATGCAGCAGCTGCGATGCGATACACTGAGGCTCGCCTCACGCATATGGGCTCAGCAATGATGATCGACCTCGAGAAAGAGACGGTCGACACCACTCCAACTTATGATGAGACGCGTCAAGAGCCAGTGGTTCTTCCAGCGGCTATTCCTAACCTCCTTGTAAATGGTGGTACAGGTATTGCGGTGGGCATGGCGACTAACATCCCTTCTCATAATATGGGTGAGGTTATCGATGGTGTTTGCGCACGTATTGATAATCCTCAGCTTAGCTTTGAAGAGGTGAAGAAGATTATCAAGGGACCTGACTTTGCGGGATCTTGTGAGATTCGTGGTTTCAAGGGAATCGATAGTTATTTCCGTACTGGTCGTGGTAGTGTCAAGATGCGAGGTACTATGGAGGTGACTGAAAAGGCTTCTGGTACTTCTATCATCACTATTACTCAAGTCCCACACGGGGTGAACCGCGCTACACTTCAGCTAAGAATTGCGGAACTTGTTAGAGAGAAAATTTTACTAGATATCTCTGGTATGCGTGACCTCTCTGATGATCACACTCGTATTGAGATCACTCTCAAGCGTGATGCTCGTCCACAAGTGGTGGTCAACCAGATCTTTAAGCTCACGGCAATGGAGACATCATTCGGTGTCAACATGCTCGCTATTCATGAGCGTCGTCCTAAGCAAATGTCGATCCTCGACTGTCTTGATGCATTCATTGAACACCGTCGCGAAATCATTATCCGTAGAACTCGATACCTTCTTAAGAAGGCTGAGCTTCGTGCTGAGAACTTAGAAGCATTCCTTCTTGCTCTTGGTCATCTTGATGACTTCATCAAGATCATCCGTGACTCTAAGAACCGTGATGAAGCACGTGAGAGGCTGAAAAAGTATGATTTTTCAGTTGCGACTGCTGAGTCACTCGGAATACTTATTCGTTCTCAGCCATCAGTCCAAGGCGATCGCTATATATTTACTGACCGCCAAGTGAATGCTATTCTTGAGCTACGTCTCTACCAGCTTACTGGTATGGAGCGTGATAAGGTGAAGGGTGAGTACGATAACCTTCTCATAGATATCAAAGACTTCATCGATATCCTTGCTAAGGAAGCTCGTGTACTTGGTATCATTAAGACTGAGCTGTTAGAGATCAAAGAAAAGCATGCGACACCACGTCACTGCCCAATCCTTCCTGATGAAGGAGAGATCGCGATTGAAGATCTTATTGCTAATGATGGCATGATCGTAACGATCTCAAATCAAGGTAACATCAAGCGTACCGCATCTGCTGAATACCGCGTGCAAGCACGTGGTGGTAAGGGAGTGAAGGGGATGGAGACTAAGAAAGCTAATAAATCTGAAGATGACGATAAGGATTTCGTAGAACATTTGTTCTCTGCGCAAGCTCATGATTACCTCATGTTCTTCACTAATACTGGCCGAGTTTATGTAGAGCGTGTTTATGGTCTACCTGAAGGTTCACGTGCATCGAAAGGTCGTAATATTAAGAACGTTCTTAATCTGCAGCCAGACGAAACGATTGCCGCTACACAGCGTCTTGAGCGTCAGCTGGATGAAGATGGCAACGACATCACTCTCCAGGTGGAAGATAAGTTCGTGATCTTCGCTACACGTAGCGGTAAGATTAAGAAGACAGCCCTTGCTGCCTTCAAGAACTACCGTAAAGATGGTATCATCGCGATTAAGTTAGACGAAGGGAATACGCTGATCGATGTGCGTATGACTAATGGTAATGATGAAGTGATTCTTGTAACGCGGAAAGGTAAATCACTCAGATTTGACGAAGCGCAAGCGAAGTCTCAAGGCCGAGCTACTGCTGGTGTTAGAGGTATTCGCCCAGAAGAGGATGACTACGTGGTGAGCATGGCGATTGTGAATGAAGAGGGGACCTTCTTGGTCGCTTCTGAAAACGGAATCGGTAAACGATCACCATTCTCAGACTATCGCGTGCAGTCACGTGGAGGTAAGGGCATTATCACAATGAAAGTCACTGAGAAGACAGGTGAAGTAGTCTCTGCTTCAACGGTGTTCGCTGATGATGAGCTCATGCTAATGACGTCTGATGGGCAGTCTATCCGTATCCGCTGTGCTGATGTACGCGAATGTGGACGAAATACTCAGGGGGTTAAGCTCGTGACGATGAAAGAGGGAGTGAAGCTTCAGGACACTGCTCGTGTGGTTCCTGATGATGAAGCTGTCGTCGAAGAAACTGAAGGTGAAGAAGGAGAGGTTCCTGAGGGAGGTACTCCATAAGCTACTGATGTAGATGACTCTACTGAAGAATAAAATTCTTAAAGTAATATAATTCAATGCTCTCTACACCTCAGGTGTGGAGAGCTTTTTTTACGCTTATTCTCTGGTGAGCCAGACGTAAGCTTTCTCATTCGATCTTGTCATCAACGAGGTCGATTTCAGCAGTTTTGATATGACTCTAGCGTGCTGATCGCCAATGCCTTTTGAGTGTAAGTGAGATGAAATTAGGCATCTAGACAGATCCTCAAAATGATCAGTGAATAGGGCATATGCATTAAGTCACGAAATAAGGCGAATTGTTCAAAATTTAGCCTGAAATGTAGTTTTTATGTGACATTTTTATCTATAAAGTTGTCTGTATTGTTACAGGTTCTTAATAAAGGAAACCAATCAATATTAAACCAAATACACAAACACTATGAACATACTAAAAAGATTAGCAGTTCCAGCTCTAGTAGCAGGATTAGCACTAGAGAGTAATGCAGCTGAGTGGGATAACAGCTTCGACCTTGGAGCTACTTTGACAAAAGGTAACAGTGAGTCACTTCTCGTTACACTTGGATACACAGGTGAGAAGCTTGAGGAGACTGATGAGTACAGAATGAACCTTTTTTATACCTATGGTGAAGAGGCTGATACAGCTACCAACGATGAAGTGCTCGGTGGTGCCTCATGGAGACATCTTTATTCAGAAAAGTTCTACGCAGGAGGAAGACTTGATTTCCGTAGAGATGACATTGCTGACATCGCTTACAGAGCTCAACTCACAGGAACAGTAGGTTACTATGTAGTTAAGGAGAAAAATACATCTCTAGCGCTTGAAGCAGGTATCGGTTACACATTCGAAGAGACTGGTGGACTTGGTGACAGCTTCGCACACGTTTACCTCGGTGAGTTCTTTGAGCACAGCCTTAATGAGAAGACTAAGATTTATCAGTCAATCACAGCCATTCTCCCTGTAGATGAGCCAAGTGACTTCCAGCTTGTTGCTGAGCTTGGTCTTGAGACTTCACTTTCTGGTGCTCTTTCATTGAAGATAGCGGCACAGGATAAGTATGATTCTGACCCTGCTGCAGGTAGCGAAAAGAATGACTTCCGCCTTATCACAGGTGTGAGTTACAAGTTCTAATAGAACTCTAATATTTTATCTTATCCTCTACCGCTAAGCAGTGGTAGGGGAATTTTTTTGATTTATATGATGTGATTTTAAACGTGTTCATATCCTGATTTGGAGTGTCTTTGCTTTTCCTTGAGACTTTTTCAGGAAGCCGTAGTCGAGCGTAAAGTGCTGTCCTCGTCGTCGCCTACGCTTCATCTAGTCATTACGTTCATCCTTCACTGCACTCCCTCCTTGCAGCTTGGACTCCTCATGCGGGATCACTTGACCCCCGCCGACTCCAGCAGCCTATCGAGCAGTGTTGTTTTACTCTTCGTCAAAACAAGTTTACTCGAAACTCAGGAACACATTCTAGGGCTAGATGATGGTAGTGCTAGATTCTGCAAAGAGGTGAATGCTCTCTCTAATGCCTTTGCGCTATCCATTTCTGGTGAGGAGGCGGTGAGCCTGAAGGAAGAGGTCGCATTCTTCCAAGCTGTAATAGCGAGTTTGGCAAAATTTGAAGGAAGTGGAGAAGGAGGGAAAAGTGATGTGGAGTTAGAATCTGCAATCCGTCAGATCATTGATGAAATCAAAGCTAGGACAAAGCGTAATGCTCTCCAAAGTAAGAAACTCTCAGAGATGCTCGGAAACACCATTCGTAAGTATCAGAATAATGTTCTCACCGCAGCTGAGGTGATAGAAGAGCTAATATTACATGCCAAAGAGATCAAATATTTTGATAAAGAGTCGCAAGAGAGAGGGCTTACTGACTTCGAATATTCATTTTACATGGCTCTTGCAGATAATGGAAAAGCTAGAGAATTCATGGAGAAAGAGTATTTAAAAGACTTAGCTATTGTTGTAGTCAATGTAGCGTGAAAGAACGCAAGTATCGACTGGACGAAACGTGGGTGTGTGAGAATCAAGCTGCGAGCACTGGTAAAAACGACTCTTAAAAGATTTGGTTACCCACCTTATCTTGAAAAACTAGCTACTGAGAATATCCTGAAATAAGCTGAACTCTGGGCTGATGAGCTGATGAGCTGGTTTCTAAGTAGCGTTAAAAGGTAACTATTTCTTCACCTCGCTGTCACTGTGGCCTAGGTCTTTTTCTGGGGCGATGTGGTTGCGAATGTGTTGTTTTAGTTCTTTCATCTCTGGGAAGCGTCCTTGTTCTTTTCTGTCCCAGATGATGGTTTTATCGATGGTGACGGTGTAGATGCCGCCGGTGTCTGCGGATGGGACTAAGGTGACGGCTGTTAGTTCTTTTTCAAAGGTGGTCAAGAGTTCTTGAGCATTCCAGCTGGCGCGTAGTAGCCAGCGGCAACCTGTGCAGTAGGTGATTGTTACAGTTGGTTTCATCGTTGTCACTAGCCTAACAAAGAGGCATTTGTTGGCAAGATGGAAACCAACTGTTACAATACTGCGTATGAATAAATTTTTATTTAGCTAGCTGTTGTAGATCAGCAGGGACTGGTTGCTTTGCTTTTTCAAGGGTTGTTACCATTCTTGCACTGAGTGCCTTAACGGTATTAACGGAAGACTTTCTTGGGATGATGTCCTTACCATCGCTTGTTAGAAAACGAATGACTTGGTAATTCCATGATGGCTCGTTGTATTTCTTGAGTATTTTAGCATCCGTTCCTGTGTTATTATGGATGAGAAGTGGGATGAATGAGTTCTCAATAGTGCTGATGATTGTTTTATTAGTCATGACCTCACGACCGAAATCTTTACAGCCTGCTCAGCCTGGGACTTCTTGGAAGAAGGCAAAGACTGGTTTTCCTGTTGTCTTAGATTTCTCCATAGCTGCATCATGATCACGGAGGAATGTAGCGGGGCCAACTTCTACTGGGTATTTACTAGTTGCTGCGCTTAGGTTACTGGCTGCGAAGAACATGATGAAGATCATGCATAGGCCAATGGAGCTGAGGATGACGAGAGATTGAACAGACCTTTTCATATAAACTTAGATGACTGGGCTTGGATTTTTATTCCCAGCCATCTTGTTTTTAATCCGCTGTTCGTTAGCTATTTCTCGTTAGCTTCATCGAGCATGATGCGGAGTGCTCCACCGCTAATCGCGCTTTCTACGGTGAGTGCAGTCAGGCTTAGTAGCATGACTAACAGCGCGATGGCAAAGGTGATCTCTCCAATGTTTATACAGTTGAAAAACAGAAAGATCATTGAGAGTACCGACCAGAATAGACTGATAGCACCAGTGAGCTGCATGCAGCGGATGATGGTGAGTCGTCTACTGAGGTTTCTAATCTGAGCGAAGAGAATGGGGTCATGATCTCCATCTTGCCATTCCTTATGGAGTCTGCGTACCAGTGATGACAGCGCGAGAAAGCGGTTCGTATAGCTGAGGAAGAGTAAGCTGACTGCGGGGAAGAGAAGTGCTGGAGTGCTGACGGTGATTTCCATGGATTGTTAGATTAGAGTGAGAGTACTGCTGTAGCTGGGTGAATGGTGATTAATTTTTCACGAAGATGCCTGTAGCATTGATGAGCATATTCTTTTCGTTAGATCCTCCAGCTACGGTTCCTATGACAGTGACTTCTGAGAGTTCTGTTAGGCTGTTGAGTCCTTTAGGGCTAGTTTTGATAAGGTTTCCTTCGTTGTCTAGGAACTGAATGGTGAGAATGGTGTTGTTGATATCATCAAGGTCATCACAGCAGACGTCCCATGGTCTCAAGCACATGTCACCTGGGATGAGGTCACAGGATGTGAGTACATTCGGATCACCGAGGAGCATCGCTGAGCGGTCTTTTGGGAAGATTCTAAATGAGCCAATTGCTTTGCCGTTGAAGATGACTTCATCACCTACTTTTGCGGTCTTGCGGACTTCTGCTATTTCTATGGCTCCTTCCGGAGCTTTCTTTAGGAGATAGTTAGAGAGTGCATCCGTGGCTTGTTTTATCTGTTCGCTAGTGGGTACGTTGTCATAGACTAGTTCAGATTGTTTAGTGACCTGTTCCTCCATGGCTGCTGCTGGTTCATGCTTTTCTGAGCAGGAAATGAGAGAGGCTACAAGAGCTGTTAGAGTAAGGGAGTATTTAAGTTTCATAGTGAGTACTTTGTTAGTTGTTAGTTAGATCTGAGAGCTTTGGGTAGAGCAGGTAGTAGACAGCGGATGGCTGGAGGTAGGGTTCCTATAGAGCCTAGAGTTATCCCTGTAATAAGTCCAATCATGATGACGAGAGGAGTCATGGTAAGGGTGAAAGTACCAATAGAGAATGGCACAGTCATTCCGTCAATGAAGAAATAGGCAATGAGGGATGCAAGTAAGGTTCCTGTTAGAGTGGCTAGTAAGCTTTCTTGGATCAGTGAGATGAAGAGGGCTGTGCGGGAAAAGCCTATAGACTGGAGGGTAGCCATTTCTTTGATACGTGAGGCGAAGGCTGCGTAGAGAGTGTTTAGCCCACCGAAGACGGCACCTGCGGCTACAAGAGCGGCGGTCACCCAGGTCATGATCTGGATAGGCTTATAGAATATGCTGAGCTTGTCGTAGTATTCATTCTCTGGAATGGCGGAGAGCTCTAGGTCATTACGCTGGATGGTGAAGAACTCAGCATCTCCTGTGTCTAGGGTCTCTCCAGGAGCGGGGTCTTCTAGGCGGATGATGATGGAGGATAGTGAGTCACGCTGGGTGAGTGAAGAGAGGTCATTTCTATCAAACCAGATCTCAGATTCCAGCACTGTACCTGGTGCGGAGAATCGCCCTGCGATGGTCATTTCTGTACCTTCAAAAAGAATGGTCTTTCCTACAGCAAGAGTGTCCTTGCTGACGCCGAGTTTACGATGGGTGAGCTCACCTACCATGACTTGACCTGGTGCAGGGAAGTGGCCATTTGTTAGCCTAACAGATGTGTGGACGAGTAATGCTTTCTCGGTGACTCCGCGGAGAAGCGCTGGCTCGGTCTTGGCATCATTTCCTATACCAATAGTGACAGGGGCCTGGTAGGTGATCTCGCCGGAGATAGCTTCCACTCCGAGCTTGGTGTCTATTCCTGGGATAGAGGTGACGGCGGATTCAGCATCGATGTCTACTTCAGATCTCTCTAGTGATTCCTCAGAGCCTTTGCCTATGAGGATGATATTATTTGGTGAGCCAGAAGCTGAAAGAATGGAGTCCATGCCCTGGTTCATCGCGACGGCTGTGATGATGAGGAGTACTACGATCATCGACCCGCCTACTGTCTGGAGTAGGCGTGCAGGGTCACGAAATAAGTTCCTCAGTGCGTATGTGAATGGCAGCATGGTTATGAATTTAGAGATTGAGTAAGTGGCTGGGAGGTGGCTTTCCATGCTGGGTAGATAGAAGCTACGAGACCGAGAGCGATCGCTACGATGAGTCCTGATATGAGAACTTCTTGGGATGGTGATAGCGCGAGTGTGAGTCCTTCGTTACCTAATGTGAATGACTTGATATGGAAAAATGTCATCGCGCCAAGCACTCCGATGATACCTCCGATAAAGCCTAACAGAATGCCTTCTGAGACGACCATGAAGCCGATGGCTAGTCTGGAGAATCCGAGTGTCTGTAAGATGGCTGTTTCTTTCACTCTTCCGCGGACGATGAGTAGGACGGCATTGGCTACCAGTCCGAGCACTGCGAGTACTGCGCCGAGACCTAGCCAGCGGGTGAAGCTGATTAGCTCTATCATTTGCTTAGCTGTTTCTGCGAAGAAGGCTTTCTCTGGCTTGGTGTCGGTAGGCTGTGAGTCAGACTTAAAGGTCTCGTCTATCTCTGCGGCGACGGGGCCGAGGAGGTCAGAGGAGTCGACTTTGACATTGAACTGAGTCACGACTCCTAGGCCGATACGGCTAGCTTGTTGGAGGAAATTAAGATGAACGTAGGCAACGTTCTCATCCTGCGGTGAGTCAGAGGAGATGATGCCAGCGACGGTGACATTGACTCCGACAGCTTCAAACTTGTCACCAGGTTTTAGTCCGCGACGTTCTGCGAAATGCTTACCTATTAGCGTGGCGTCAGTGCGCTTAGTGAAGTCCTCATAGGAGCCAGCGATGACGTTGATGTTAGGGTTGTATTTTTTTAGAGTTTCTGGTGGGACACCACGGAAGGTGATGACGTCTAGCGAGGCTCCGCAGTTATTTACCGCGATCTGAATGGGGATGACTTCACGAACTCCTTCGATACGCTGGATGGTGGAGAGGTAGTGTTCAGGGAGGCGAGAGGTCATGGGGCAGAAGCGGTTCTCACGGTAGACGACTAGGGTGGTGTCTGTGGCATTACCCTCTGTAGCGACGGATAGCGAGTGCTGCATGGTCTGTACAGAGGCGTAGAGGAACATGCCTGCTGCTATACCGAGAACGGTGAGTAAGGAGCGCAGCTGGTTTCTTGTTAGGTTTTTTAAGGCTAGGATGAGGAGCTTCATATTAGGTAGATGTTAGGAGGTGACCAGTGGTGGAGAACTGACCCTTTTCTAGCTGGAGTGCGCGGTGCGCTCTGGCTGAGGCTTTTGGGTCATGGGTTACCATGACGACGGTTTTCCCATGGTCTACAGCGAGGGTGTTGAGTAGATTTAAAATAGAGTCTGCTGACTCGCGGTCAAGGTCACCAGTGGGCTCATCTGCTACGAGGAGCTCGGGGTCATGGACGATGGCGCGGGCGATGGCGACACGCTGTTCTTGCCCTCCTGATAGCTCAGATGGGCGGTGGTCTGCGCGGTCGCTTAGTCCCACGAGTTCAAGTGCGGCGTTGATCTTATGCTTTCTCTCTGACTTACTGAGCTTACTTAGGAGGAGTGGTAGCTCGACATTTTCGTATGCGGAGAGGATGGGCACTAGGTGATAGAGCTGGAAAATATAACCGACATTGCTAGCTCGCCATTTAGTGAGTTTAGCGCGGGAGAGGTGAGAGATGTCAATGCCATCGATAATGATTTCACCGGAGGTGGGAGAGTCGATACCTGCGATGAGGTTTAGTAAGGTTGTTTTACCGGATCCTGATGGTCCCATGAGCGAGAGGAACTCACCACGCGGGACGTCTAGTGAGAGATTCTCTAATGGTGTGATGACGGTCTTCCCTTTGGTGAAAGATTTGGTGACGGACTTTATGGTAATAAGATTATCTGCTGCAGTAGACATGATGAAGTTCTATGGTTGGGTGGTGATGCGGGTTCCGTCTTTGATCTCACTATGTGGTGGGAGGATGACGTGTTCTCCGGAGTTTAACCCTGTGATGACGAGGCGGTGGTCTTCACGGTTTTGTGATGGGTTACCGAGGGTGACGCTGCGTTTTTCAGCGGTGTGATCTGAGGTGACTACCCAGACGTTAGACTCACCGATGAGAGCTGCCTCTGGGACGTAGATGGCTAGTCTAGAATTCGTCGGTAGGCTGGATGTATGGGTTTTCTGCTTGTTGTTAGTCTGTGATCTGGCAGCTGAGATAGAGAAAAATTTAGCCCTCATGAGCATGTCTGGGCGTAGGCGTGGATCAGGATTCTCTATCTTCACTTTGGCTTGTAGGGTGTTTCGCTGGAGGTCTGCTTGACCGCTGATGCTGGTGACTGTACCAGTGAACTTAGTATCTGGGAGGAGGTCTGAAAGGAGCTCTACTTGTTGATTTACTGTAAGAGCTGCGGCTTCATTGAGCGGAACATCGATACGGGCTTGGAGCTTGTTAGGGTCATACATTTCCGCGATGACTGAGGAGGTCATTTCATCCATTGCTAGCATGCGCTTCATGCCAGGAGCAGCGTGAAGCTTGAGGATGACGCCATCCATAGGGGCTGTGATCTTGGTGCGGTCTAGATCTACTTGGGCGCGTCTTATAGCAATTTCTAGGCCTTTGAGGTTAGCTTCCATAGTTTGCTTTTGAGCAGCGATTTGAGCTTTTCTGGCATCGAGGCTTAGGGTTTTAGTTTTTGCTTCTTCGAGGAGAGTTGCTTGGGTTTCTGTGTTGAGCTTTGCTTGGCTGACTACTTGTTCTGAGACGCTTCCTTTGCCTAGCTTTGCGAGTCTGTTAGAGATGTCTTGGGCGCTAGCTAGTCTGGTCTGAGCGGCTGCGATGTTACTCTTGGCGGCGATTATTTCTGAGTCTATGATGTCGTCATTAGTGCAATGAGCTTCTATCTGTTTTGCGAAGGCTGCATGATTTTGTTCAGCAGTTTGTAGGTCTAAGACTGCGTCTTCATTGATGAGGGTAGCGAGTAGCTGACCTTTCTTGACGGTCTGGCCTTCTAGAACATGGACTTCATGGATGATGCCGTTTACCAGAGAGGGAGCGAAGGTGATGTAGGGGTCTGGCTCTACCCATCCAGAGGCTTGGAAGGCGAGTTGGCCTTTTCCTTGGTGAGGAGCTGGTTTCTCGGATTGTGAAATTTCGTTCTCTGATGTGGTGTCTTTAGTGGCTTTCTCTGCTGTACGGATGGTGATGACGGGAGCTGTTTTCACCTCGACGGCTGGGATAAGGCGCTTGCCGAAGAGTAGGCCTAAGATGGCGACGAACCCGATAATCAGGCAGACAGGAAGTAGCCAGGCGTACGAGCGGCGTCGTGACGTTTGGGAGGCAAAGTTAGATGTGCCGCTGGAGCGGGTTGAGGTGAGTGCATCAAGTGACATGATGGTATTTGAATGAAATTTTATTACTGTGGTTCGCAGTAGTGTGGGGTCATTATTGGTGAACGTAATGGGTGCATAGTGCACGGTTCAGAGCATGAGATAGGGGCAAGCGATGAGATGTGAATACATCATCGTGCGGATAGATCTACGAGAGATCAAATAAGGAAGACTGAGTGCCTGATATAGTGTGGCACTGGTGAGTGAGGCGCTGATGTTAGATCAAGTGGGCTACCTCTGGTGGTGATGATTTTCAATGAGGGAGTTTTGAAAATAGCGGCTAGCGAAAAGTTAGCGGAGTGTTTCTTTAGCTCTAGTTTAGAGTTAGACTTTGTTTTGAATGCAGTAAGGCTATGGATGGAGCAATGATCGAGTTCCCATTGAAGCTTGATATTACAATTGGTACATGGGGTGACTTGGATTTCGGATGTTGATTTCTCAACAATGTCAGTATCTCCTGAGCATTTCTTAGATGAGCAGCACGGTGTAAGCGCTGTATTGTCTGGCAGAACTTCAGCGGGACATGAACATTCACCTAGGAAGACAGTATCTTGGCACAGGCAGTAACTCAGTCCTAGATGCGATGCAGTAGTGACTACAAGCATTAGGCAGGCGAGGATGGCTGCTGTGGCTATTTTAATAGGTTGATACATGGTTTGTCTTTCTGTGGGTAATTTAACGTGGCTGTGATGATAAGTCAAGGTGTCTAGTATTCAGTGGAGGAGCATGGTTTTCTTCAGAGATAAGGTTTTTCTTTTCAGGGAATTGTTTTTTAGGGTAGATTGTGAGTGCGATGCTGATCAATGCGGATATAGGAGAGATGACGGGGGATGATGCGGCGATGATGCCGGTTCTTGATATGGGGAATATTGCTTGTGGTGGTCATGCTGGTAATGCTGAGCATATGGCGGTGATGGTGGATCTGGCGATGAAGCACGGGGTGAAGATCTGTGCACATCCAGGGTATAGAGATAGAGAAAATTTCGGAAGAGTCTCGGTGGATTACTCTAGAGAGGAGCTCATGTTGTTAGTGAGTGAGCAGGTGGGGTTATTGCATGAAATTTGTACTGAACGAGGTGTCATGTTGAGTGCTGTGAAGCCACACGGGGCGCTGTATCATGATATGATGAGTGATAAGGGGGGGATGGTGCGTGCTGTAATGGTGGAGGTTGCAAAAAGGTACGGGGTGCCATTGGTTGTGCAGGCAGGTAGCGAGGATGTTGAATGGGGAGTGGAGGTGCTGTGTGAGGTGTTTGCTGATAGAGGATACACTGCAGATGGTGGCTTGATACCTAGGTCTGAGGTGGGTGCGCTCTATTTAGAAGCGACGCAGATTGTGGCGCAGGCGGAAATTTTTATTGCTGGAGATTGGATGTTGTTAGATGCGGATACGCTTTGTTTTCATGGGGATAATTTAGCTTCTGTTCAGGCGTTAAAATTATTACAGAATAGATGTTAGATGTTCTTCATAGTGTGAGGTATTCTGAGACGTCGCTGAGTTTTTACTTTGGCGATGATGTGGATGATGTCGTGGTGATTGAGATTGCGCGGTTTGCAGATTTTGTTAGAGAACATGTTAGAGGTTGTATTGAGGTGGTGGCTTGTGGGATGTCGATGTTTATTGAGTTTCATGTGTTGCTCACGGATGTGGAGCAGGTGGAGGATGATGTGGGTAGCCTGTTAGTAAAATTTTCTAAGTCATTTGTTAGAGACTGTTTCGAGGTGAAGCAGATAGAGCTTCCTGTGTATTATGGTGAGGAGATCGCGCCAGATATTAGGATGTTGGCAACGGCGAGAGGTCTTAGTGTGGGTGAGGTGACCAGGCTGCATAGTGAAGTTGTATATAAGGTGGTGAGTCTGGGCTTCGCGCCAGGGTTTGCCTATTTGTCTGGGCTAGATGAGCGCTTGATGATGCCTCGGATGAGTACTCCGAAGATGGTGGCGAAGGGTAGTGTGGGGATAGCTGATGGACAGACGGCGGTGTACCCGAAAGCTTCACCTGGTGGATGGGTGGTTATCGGGAATTGTCCCACAAAGTTGTTCGATGTTAGCGCTGATAATGTGGATGAGATTAGCCCGTTTCAGGTGGGGGATGAGGTGAGATTCACGCCAGTGGGGAGAAAGGAATTTCTGAGATTAGGAGGTGATATTTGATCGCGTTTTTGAAAGTAATCAAACGTGGTGGGATGATGCACTATCAAGATCTTGGTCGTTATGGTTGGGCTCATCTTGGTGTGAGTCAGGGAGGAGCGATAGATCTACATGCACATTGCTGGGCGAATTACTTATTAGGTAATGATAAGGATGCGGTGACTCTGGAGATCACACTCGGGAATGTTTCTTGGGAGGTGTTAGTTGATGGCGAGATTTCTCTAACAGGTGCTGAGATGGGAGCTAAGATAGACGGGATGAACTTATCTAACTGGAGCACGCATCGAGTGAGAAAGGGACAGGTTCTTAGCCTCGGCTATGCTAGTAAAGGTTGTCATGCTTATCTCGGTGTGAAGGGTGGTTTGGCGGAAGAGAAGCTTCTAGGCAGTAGCTCGACGGTGGTGAGAAATGAGATGGGTGAATGGCTTAGTGAGGGTGATCTGATCTCGGTAGAGTTAAGCGATAGCACGGAAACGATAACGAAATACACGCCTGCTGACTATATGCCAGACTATGATGAGGTTAGAGAGGTGAGGGTGTTGATGCCCGGAAGTATAGATCAGACGAGCCGTGATACTTTCCTAGAGAATACTTATAAAGTGAGTCCAGAGTCTGATAGAATGGGTAGAAAGTTAGATTCGGTAGGCGTGTTGCCGAAGCTCGGTGGAATACTTTCCGAAGGCGTATCTTTAGGGTGCATTCAGTTGCCTCCAAGTGGCCAGCCGATCGTGCTGCTCAGTGACCGGCAGACTCAGGGAGGCTATGCGAAGGTGGGGAATGTCGCCCGTGTAGATCTACCTAGCTTCGTGCAGATGAGGCCCGGGGCGGAGTTTAAGTTCGTCCCTATAAACTATAAACTAGCGACACAAGAGTGGCGCGAGTTCGTGAAGTTTTTTGGTCTTTGATTTAGTCTGGTTTGGAATCTGAACGAGATTAATATAGGATAAAAAATGATGTTTACTTTGAACTAGCCTGAGCGTTTGTATTTGTTACTTTTTCCTTGTTTTCTTGGAATGATATCGATGGGAGGCTCAATGTTCCGTGGGTTGAGCGGGCGGTGAAGTTAGCCAGCATTTCACGTGCGGCACCGTAGAGCATAGATGATCCTGTGACTCTGACTAGTGCCTCGTGGAAGTTTTCTTTGTCTTCGTGATCTTTTTTGAACTCTTCATTGACTAGAAAATGACCTTGGACGATGATTTTCCCCGTGTATGGGCTGGGATTGTCTTCCTCTGATGGGCTAAAAGCTACTTCTAACTCGACCAACCAGCGAAGTGCTTCTTCAGTGTGTTGTGAGATTGTGTGCTGAGTGTTTAGTGAAAGTGGACCCTCAGCTTTTGTATCTCTAGAAGCATCACAGCTAAAGGATAGAAAACGGTGTGAAAGTAATGTGAGTGGTGATTGATCGTGAGGCATGGTTGGGTCTATGTTTATCTAGGGATAAGGCTTTATGAGGCCAATGCTTCATCATTAGGAGCTAGGGGAGCCGTTACGAATTGTGCTTTTGAATATTCTGTAATGTTAGAGACATGAGTGATTTTCTGGTTGTGGCTGGCAGAACCAAAGCTTCTCCAGTGCACTACGTGTTCTTTAGGTGCTAATCTTTCAGTGAAATAGTGATAGGGTCTGCTCCGACTTTGCGTCCTGTTAGGGACTTTGTATTAGGAAGATCATTGCCGATGTTTACTGTGTAGGAACCTTCTTTGTAGACGTTAGGTGTGAAGGTGTTATTGGTGGCACGTACTGTGTAGAGAATTTCTTTAGTTTCCTCTGAGACAACTTGGTAAACTGGGTTTGTTATGCCTTTTACGGTGATAGCTCCTAGGTTTCCGATTGGTTTTCTGCCATCGTTATCTTGTTGTTTTACGGTGATTGGCCAGCCAGGGTATGGTTTGTCACCATTTTCGATGTTGGCGCTAACTGGCCAGTTCTCGAAGGTGATGGTGCGGTCTGACTTATCAAAGTATACGATGGAGTAACCACTGCCTTTGTTTTTGTCTTTTTGTGGATTAGCGTATGCTCGCATGGTGATTTTATTAGCAAATCCATCTAGGTACTCACCGGTGAAGGGGAGTTCATCCTGTGGGTTACGATTGTTGCCCGCGGCATCGTTTAGTGGGAGCCAGTAGCGGGAATAAATGGTGTTAACGATGGCTGGGGAGCTATGGCAGTATGGACCATCATTCCAGTTCTCTATACCGTTTTGGAAGGTGACTCCGAGGTGCTGGTCACCACAGAGGTGGACAGACCATGATTTACGGATTTCAGAGAGTGCTTTATTTCGTTGCGTCTGTGGCCAGCCATTGGAGTCCATATCAGCATGGAGTCGGTTTCTGATATTTCCGTGCTGGGTGGCTGCTCCTGCGAATGGGGTCTGAGATAGGACGGCTTTCATATCAGCACCTGTCCAGTCTTGAGCCCAGGAGTGAATGAACTTGTGCTGACGCTCGCCGAGTAGAACTAGACCTTCAACATCGATAGATTTCGGGTCGTACTTTGGATTCTTGATGTGATCTGGGCGAGGGCCTTGTTTAGGTATCTTACCTGCTGGGCCTGTCTTCCATTTACGGTCTTCAAGGATGGCGAAGCTGATTTCACCAAGAGTCATGCTGGTGTAGTAGACTCCGATGTCTTGCTGGATAGGGGTAGGGTCATAGGCGTCTGGTAGGTGCCAAGTTTGGCATCGCTCGACCATGTTTACATAGGGTGCTGGTAATGTGTAGCCTCCATCTGCAGATCCTCTTAAGGTGGAGACTTTTCCGCCTTCTCCCCAGAGGTTTGCCTGTCCTACATCATGATCATCGGGGATGGTTATTGTAGGTCGGTCACGCATGATCTCACCGAACTGTCTACCGAACTGTAACCACGCAGCGGTGTGCTCTTTATGATCATAGCTCTGATCTCCGGCAAAGAAGAGGAGGTCAGGATTCTGGTGCAGGAGGTTTTTAACGATGTTAGCACGGTCACCGCGATCTTTTTTAGAATTACAGGAAAGACTGGCTACAGTGATGCGTTCCTTATCTACTGGGTCTTTTCTAATAAGCCCAGAATAGGTTGCTGTATCTGTATATTTGACACGGTATTTGGCATCTTTAGTTTGGTCCCAGTTTTCTACTCTAAAGTGAGCGGACCAGCCTAGTTCATGAATTTTAGATTCAGCTACTTGAACCCATTTACCGTCACGTTCAATTTCTAAGACTGCTTTACGAGGCTCATCTGGTAGTAAGGGGTAGAACTGTGCAGTGAGTTTTAGCGTGTTTTTGTGGGTGGTGTAGAGGGCAAAACCAATGACTTCATCACGCGGGACTTCGAGGTCCATCCATTTTTCTTTAGCGGTATATTCCTTTTTCCACCACTCGCCAGTAGCGGCTAGGTCATTGCCTTCTCCGAGTGGAGATTGAATGATTGTTGTTTGTGCATGGCTGAGACCCGAGAAGGCTGCTAGGATGAGTGAAATTTGGCGTTTGATTTGCATTGTTATGAGTATGAATAGGCTTAATATCTAACTAGGAACGCAGGCTGATTCTTTCAAGATTTAGGGATTTTTATGAATTTCTGATGGGATGCCTAGTGGATTTCCTGTCTAGAGGTCATTCTTGGCAGATTTTAGCCAAAGAAAAAGGCTGATTTCAAAGCATTATGCTTCGAGAATCAGCCTTCTGATGTGATTGTTAGTAAGAGTTTGTTTGATTTAGATTGTTGGCTCTTCGCTTTGCGGCTGTTGAGCTTCTAATTGCTCAGCTTCTGGTTGCTCTATGTTTGGCTCTTCTTCAGGTATGATGTCTTCAGGTATGATGTCTTCAGGGTGTATTTCTGAAGGAGCTTCCTCAGTTGGAGTATGGGGCACGACCTCATTAGGTGTGACTTCTTTTACAGCAGGTACATTTTCTTCCACAGCAGGTGTGGTGCCTTCTATAGGAGCTACTTCAACTGGAGTCTGGTCAGAAGAGATCTGGTCAGAAGGATTTACTGTGTTTGTTCCTGGGTCGACGTGTTGTTGCTGAGCAACTGGTGCTTGAGCGGGTGTATTTCTGAAGTCTTCCTTGTTGATGAATAGGTATATGAGTCCGCCAATGAGTCCTATGAGGCAGAGTAGGAAGAGGGCTTGGAAGATAGACATATTTCGCTGGAGGCGGGTCATGGTCTCACTTACTTTCTCTTCTGACTGTCTCACATTTGAGAATAGGTTCTCCATGCGGATGTCTGAGTCACGCATTCTTTCTTGAACACGGTCGAAGGTCTTAATGGTAGCCTTACTGGTTCCGTCCATTCCTTTTAGAGTGTCATTGAAGCCTTCCATGGTGTTAGCCATGCGCTTATCTTGGATAGAGTAGTTCTCCATTTGCTCATTGATCTTGCCGAGTGCTTGACCGACCTGCTCATGGGATTTCCCGAAGCCTTCGAGGCTCTGGATCGCCGATGGTAGGTGAATGAGTGAATCACGAAGGATGATGTTATTTTGGTGTTGAGCGTCCGCTTGGTCACGGATACTACGAACCATGTCCACTATTTCAATATAGCCGTCTGAAATGCGTGATAGCTGCTCGTCGCGTTGCTTACCTTTTTTCCAGAACGCCCATTTACTGGCTGGTTTGATAGGTGCGAGTTGTGTGTTTTGTTCTCTTTTTACAGGAGAAAAAGTTTCTACTTCTGTGTTCTGCACTGGCTTAATCTTGGTCTTGGTTGCTTGAGTTTGTTTGGCTGCATTGTCTTGATTTGCATTTTCAGTAGAGGTGCCAGGTTTAGCAAGAGAAGAAGCTGATGGAAGCTTGGCTGTTAAAGGTGTATTTTTTACATCTTTAGGTTGGTCTGAATCGTTGTTTTGTGTGTTGTAATCGTCCATAGGGAAATTTTTATCAGATTGTGATAAATTTTCAGCCATTTTGAAAGCTCTCATTTATAAAAAAACATTAAATATTGTCATGTTAAAGGTGAGATCTGCCACTATCAATATTGGTTTTTTGATTATAAGTGTTGAGATTTCTCTTGAAGCTCAGGAAACTTTATCTGTTTAGGAAATAGATGGCTAGTGCTATGCCGCCTATCCAGACAGCGATGATGTGGGCTACGCCAAAGGAGCGAGCGCCTGGAGTCTCAGCGGGGTCATCTGGATTTGGTCCAAAGAGACGGTTGTAGTTCTTACATAGCCAAAACCCAAGGATAGCCCAAACGATGATGAATAAAACGAGAGATATGTTGATTACTATGTGTAGTGTTTCCATGGGTGTAAGAAGTTAATTTAGAAATGGTTTAGTTGTCTTGTTTCTTAAGCCAACCTTCTAACCAGAATGGTACGATGGGGATGAGGCAGGTGAGAAAGACAAGAAAGACTGTATTAAAACTCCATTTTTTAACGATCCAGACATTGAGTAGCGCAAGGCCGAATAAACAGAAGAGGGCACCGTGAATCATACCAGGGATCTTGATCGCATCAGTCTCACCGAGGAAGTGCTTGAGGTAGAGTGAGCAGTAGAGTAGATAGATATATGAGACGGCATCAAGCAGGCTCATGATGCGTAGGCGGCCTACTGGAGAAGTGAGTTTCATGATGTTTAGAATGGAGAGCGAGGGGTGGCTAAGATTTATCTATCTGGCTGCTAGCAGCTGAGGTGGCATATAGATAGTGACTTGGTCTTTAGAGTTACTATGATAATAGAAGTGCAGGTCTTCTAGATAGAAGTGTTGTTTACCCGTTTTTCTGGGGTCACAGGTGAAATGAGCTTTTCTTAAGCCGTCTTTGGAGGTGAGTTCGTATGTGACGATTTGAGTATCCGATCCGGGGATATTTTTTTTACTAAATAGAGCGAGGTCGAAATGTTGGTACTTACCAATGACGTTACCTATGATTTCGTAGGTTATGCCATATTTAGCCTTGAAGGTAATGGCGGAATCATCGATTTTATTATAAATGACCTTACTGTCAGCAGCAGCGTTTTCAGTAAGGTGTAGTGTAGCGTTGTCACCAGTATCGGCTTTTCCACTGAAGCTACAGCTCGTGATGAGTGCGCTTCCTAGTGTGATCGTATTGACGACAAGAATGGTGGCAATGGGCTTAGCTCGTTGGTGAGACATGTTAGTGAAATTTACAGCCTAGGCTCTCTGGGGGAGCTACTTAGCTAGGGATGATCTCAGGAGCGAGCATCTCAGTGAGTGATTGTGGTTTCTGGATGACTTTTAGCTCACCGTCATCAAGTAGTAGTTGAGGTGTTGTTGGGAAAGAGTTGTAGTTCTTTAGTGACATGGATGCGCAGTATGCACCAGCGCCTTCGATGACTACTAGGTCACCAGTCTCTGCCTTACTCACTGTGCGTGTGGTGAGTGTGTCTGACTCATCTACTGTGAAGACGTCTCCACTTTCACAGCAGTGGCCACAGACTACGTAGTCTTTAGTTTCGATGTTGTCATTGATGATGATGATGGGGTGCTCAGAGGCATAGAGTGCGGGACGTGTAATGGTGTCCATTCCAGTGTTGAGCTTGAGGAAGGTATAGCCTTCTTCGCCTGTGTTAGAAATGTCATCTACGTCGCATATGAGTGATCCGCAGTTAGCTGATAGGTAAGTGCCTGGCTCGATCTCTAGCTTGTATTCGTTGCCAGTTTTCTCAGCGTGTTTGATAAATACTGTCTTAACGAATTCGCCTACTTCTTGCAGGTTTGTACTTTTCTCAGATGCCATTCTGGCGACTTTAAAACCGCCGCCGAGATTAACGGTGTGGACGTCTGGGAATTTGTCTGCCTGCGCGAGGGTCATTTCTGTGACGGCTTTCCAGACTTCAGGATCTGATCCTGATCCGATGTGTGAATGGATGCGGTTGATCTTAAGGTTATGTCTAGCGGCTATTTCAGCTACTTCGTCTGTCTGTGTGTGCCAGATGCCGAATGATGCGGATGGTCCACCAACGTTGGTCTTGCGGTTAGATCCAGACCCTGTGCCAGGATTTACACGGAATGAAATATTAGCACCTGGGAAAGCTTTGCCAAATTGATTAATCTGCTTGAGTGAGCATGCATTGAATAGTACGCCAGCTTCTACGATTTCCTTGAGGTGCTTGCGTGGGAATTGCTGACCTGTAAGTTGGATTTTCTCAGCAGGTATGCCAGCGTGGAGGCATCGCATGACTTCGAACTCTGATGATGCGTCAAAATGTAGTCCCATAGACTCGACTACTTTGAGGATAGCTAGGTGTGGGTTTGCCTTTAGCGCGAAGCGAGCATTTAGCCCATATGCGCTTGGGAATGCAGAGACTTCTCTGCAGCGTTTTTCGATGGTTTCACGGCTGTAGACGTAGACTGGTGAGCCGACTTGCTCGACTGCTTGAGAAATGAGCTCAGAGGTGAGAAAATTGAGTGTTTCCATGGCGTGAAGTTGCTTTGAGTTAGGGTAAAATGCAATTACTTTTCGAGAGAATCTGTTTGAAGTAGGTCGATGATAGGTTCTAGTGATATTTGGAGGTCGGATGAGCCTGTTTTATGAAGTTTTCTAAGTATGGGTAATGCTTTAGCGAAGGTGTTCCAGGTTTTGTTTTGCCAATCCTTTTTCTCTTTAAGCTCAGAGATATGAACTGCGCAGCTTTTGATAATATAGAGTATTTCAATCTTCACATCTGTATGAGCCTGATGGAGTAGGTCTATGAGAAATGGTGCTGTGGGGCTGGCTGCGGATTGTATTTCTCCGCTACAGAGAGCTTTCCATAGCAGGTGACCAGCTTTGATAGCACGCGAAGTCTTACGTGATGAAAGATCTTGGATTAATCTTGGGACTCGTTCTGAGTTTCCGTCTGAGGTTTCGTAATCTGACCAGTTAACCTCTCTGAGCCTCATCCATAGTGCTTGTGACATGGATAATGAGTATCGGCTACGGATGGAGAATGACAGAAAAAAATGAAATCTGAGGATGTGATAAATTGATAGTAAAATATAATTAATCGTGTTAATTTACTACTCGTTAGATCAAAACACAATCTTGTACTAAACAATAGTAAATTATGTCAGAACCAATAATTAAACAAATACTTGAAGATAATGAGGAGGAGCTTTCTTATTTGCGGAATGCTCTGAAAATGTCTCGTGATGAAAATATCAAGTTACATTCTGAGGTAAGTAAGTTGGTGCATGAAGCTGAGTCTCCGATTGATGATGCGATTAATTTAGCGGATCACTTGGCTGAGGCTAAGGTCGAAAATGAATCCCTAAAACATCAAGTAAATGAGAGGCAGCAAGCTCTCAATAATCTGGATAGTAAGCTTGGTTTAACTCTCAAAGAACTGGAGAAAGCTAGAGCTGGTAATCTAAATTTACAATCTTCTAGCGATCATAAGAGCGAGGAGTACAAGAAAGTGTCTGACGAGCTAAGCTGTGTTCGCGGAGAATTCCTTGAGGTTCAGGATGAGTTAGTAAAACTGCGAACCGATGGGGAAAACAAGGAGAAAGAATTTAAACAAGTTAGTGAGGCGTTAAATAGTGCTCTGAAGGAGCTTGAGCAGGTAAACAATGAGCTGGTAGGTCTGCAGGCTAAGGATGCAGGCAATGACGCTGAGTTCATAAAACTAGGGACTGAGCTAGACCGTTCACAGGAACAGTTAAAAGCATCTAATGATGAGGTTGCCAAGTTACGAGCTCAGGCAGGAAGTAAGCTGGAAGAGTTTACTGATTTTAGCGAGAAATTAAGTAATGTTCTATTCGAGCTGGATGCGGCAAATGGCGAGAATGAGAAGTTACGTAGTCAAGAGGAGATCAAGTCACAGGATATTATTAAGCTCGGTGCTGAGCTGGGTAATGCTACTGCTGAGCTGGATGTAGCGAAAAACGAGGTTGAGAAACTCCGCAGTGAGCTTGATGAAGCCAAAGCTGAGAGTGAGAAGGTTTTTAGTGAAGTAACAAATAATGCACAGGAAGTGATCAAACTGGGTGGGAATCTTGGTAGCCTACGTACTGAACTGGGTTTATCAAAAAAAGAGAATGATCAGTTACGTCTTCTCGCTGGGTCTAAATCAGATGAAGCACTTAAGCTAGCGGAGGAGTTAGGTAAGGTTAAGTTAGATTTAGATATTTCGCAAAGTGAGTGCGAGAAGTTAGTAACTCAGGACGGAAGTAAATCTGCTGAGCTTTCTGAGCTTGCTCAAGATTTAGCCCTTGTTAGTGGAGAGCTTGATCGATTTAGGGTAGAGAACGATAAGTTAGAAAGGCTGAGTGATAGTAGAGCAGATGATTTTGCCAACTTAGGCGAGGAATTGGATTCTGTAAAAGAGGAGTTAAAGCAATCGAAACTTGAAAATGAAAAGATACTTACGGAAAGAGTTAGTGCTCCTAAGGGAGAAAATCAAGATAGCGAAGAAGTACTAAATCTTAGGACTGAGCTGGAGATCAAGGAAAGAGAGCTAAGTAAATTCCGTGCTTATGTTGAACAGCTACCTACGCCAAGTGAAGAGTTAGTTCAGCTCCAGGTTTCCTTAGATGAGGCTAAGAAAGTGGTTAAGCCTACTTTAGCGACTGGTTTTGAAAAGACTCATGCTAAATTAAACACACCGACACCGATAGTCAGACTTGAGGTGGATCCTAATATAGGCGATAAGGATGAAAAGCGTCTTAATGGACCTCCTGCTGGGAAGCTTAGGAAATACAGAGGCTACCGTGATCCTGAAGAAAAAGATGAAGGAAAGAAGGAACTCGAGTTACTCATCGGTAATTACAAGGAGAGGTTGGCAGCTGGTGAAACAGCAGAAGAAATAGCACTTTCGGTAGCTAAGAAAGGCACGGAAGAAGTTACTTCTGATAGGAATGAAAAGCGTAAGGCGTATTCACCTGATAAGTCATTCGGTGAGCTTTTAAAGGATAATGAGAGGCTGCAGTTCACAACGAACCCTAAGTCTATTGATGAATCCTGGAGAGATGAAAGTAATGATGAGGCTCATTTATTACAGGCTGATTATGCATTTGTGGAGCCAGCCAAGCCGTCAAATATCAAGTTATTAGTATGTGCTACTGCTGCTGTAGCATTGACTCTTGGTGGGCTAGGCGTTTATATGTTCAAAGATAGAGGGGCTGCTCTCGCTCCGGAAGGGGCTTTTGTTAGCAATGATGAGGATTCTGGAAATGTGACTGATGCTGATTCTATTAAGGGAGGGATTGATTTGAAAAGCCCTGAAGTGAAGCAATATGTGAAGGATGCTTTAACTTCATTTCATAAAGCTTCAGATACAACTCAAAAAGCATCATACTGCCGTGTGCCGTTTCGGACATTAGTCGCGATGGAGGATTATTACTCCGAAAATGAAGATAAGATCGAGGTGACTGAAGTAAATGTTTCCCCTGTTATAATCGAACTTGAAGATTTGAAGCTAGTGGAAGTCGATGTGGTTACTGAAGAAGGTGGTGTTATAGGTTCAAGAACTGCGATCTTTGAAATAGGTCAAGGTAAGGAGCTGAAGCTTGATTGGTTTAACTACATCGATAGCGAAGGAGGTAGATGGGATGAGTACTCGATGTCAGATGATACAGTTCCTCAAGACTGGCGCGTGAGAGTGGATTTCGAAGGTGATGAACACCCTGATTATTCAGCAGAAGAGTATGCTAATTTACGAGTTAGAAGCTCAAGCCCTGATGCGATTAATTTAACTAATGCTTATATCAGGAAAGATGACCCAAATTATCAAATCTTGTTCAATGGATATGAAAAAGGCCAATTAATCTTCATATTGAAGTTGCGTAAACTAGATGATGGCACTGGAGGAGTAATGATCGAAGAAGTGGTTTCAAAGCATACTTTATACACGAGTGATCTATCCGTGGATAAAGGCGCTGAGTAGTATTGAAAGTAGGTCAAGATAGATGCTTTTGTCTTTGTAGAAGGAAACAAAAAATGGATCTCAAGTGAATGAGAACCATTTTAAATTATAAGTTTGTTACAGATTTCTGTAATCAGTTCTTAGAAGTGGATAGCGTGACCATCCGCATCTAGAGTTGCCTCGTGGATAGCTTCAGCGAGTGTCGGATGAGCGTGGATAGTACTATGAATCTCATCCGTTGTGAGTTCCATCTCAAGAGCAAGGCCCATTTCAGCAATGAGTTCAGTAGCATTTTCACCGATGATGTGAGCACCTAGTAGTTCACCGTGCTTCTTACCGAAGAGGAGCTTCACAAATCCCTCTGTATCACCAGATGCCTGTGCTTTACCGATCGCTGCGTAAGGGAAGTTACCGACTTTGTAGTCAATACCTTCTTCTTTAAGCGCGCGCTCAGTTTTACCTACAGATGCTACTTGAGGGTGAGCGTATGTGCAGCCTGGGAAATTCCCAACCTGGCGTGGGGTGTAGCCTTCTACGAACATGCCTTCTACGCACTGGATGGCTTCAAAGGAAGCTGTGTGAGCTAGCCATGGCGGCCCAGAGATGTCACCACAAGCAAATACGCTAGGGATAGATGTCTCATAACGGTCACCGACATTGATAAATCCGCGGTCTAGCTCAGGCTCCATGCCTCCTGGCAGGACTGGAGCTACACCGATAGCAACGAGACATACTTCTGCAGTGACTTCTTGCGTACCTTTATCATTTTCAACTGTAAGGGTAACGGATGTACCGTTGTCTTGTGTTTTAACTACTTTAGAGCTTGTGAGGCATGTGATGCCTTGCTTCTGGAATGATTTAGTGAGCGTAGCGCCTACTTCATCGTCTTCTACAGGGAGAAGGTTAGGCATCATTTCAATGATTGTTACCTTCGTTCCGAATGCATTATAAATGTACGCAAACTCAACACCAATTGCACCAGCACCGATAATGACGAGTTCTTTTGGTTGCTGAGAAAGAATCATGGCCTCCTTAGAAGAGATGACTGACTTGCCGTTGAATGGAAGGGGTGGAAGCTCGCGGCTTTTGCAACCCGTTGTCACGAGTATGTTCTTACCTTCGATGGTCTGCTTACTGCCGTCAGCAGCAGTTACTTCTACTTTGTTAGGAGCTGGGATACTTCCGAAACCTTTGATGTAATCGATTTTATTTTTCTTGAAGAGGAATTCGATTCCTCCTGCAAGGCGACTAGAAACCTTACGTGATCTGCCGATAACTTTTGACCAGTCGTACTGGAGGTTATCGAACGAGATACCAAACTCTGTAGCTTTTTTAGTGAGTGTTTGGTAAAGCTCGGCATTTTTGAGAAGAGCCTTGGTTGGGATACATCCCCAGTTAAGGCATGTTCCGCCTGGGCGTTCTACTTCTACACAAGCTACTTTTTTACCTAGCTGAGCTGCCCGAATAGCTCCTACATAGCCTGCAGGGCCTCCACCGATTACTATAAGATCGTACATATTAATGTTAGTTTTGGTTTCTGGTGAGTCACAGTTTCGTGCTCCACATCTGATGATTCGCAACTTAGGTACTTTGTTGAAATTTTCAACGCTATATTTTGTCTAGAATTAGCAATAATCGCTTAACTAAAGCCCATCTCTTTGATGACTCCTGTACTGTTAGCAAATTTTTCCTGGTTGACTCCTACGTGTCTGAGCATGGAGAGCCACATGTTAGCAAGTGGTTGATCTTTGGTAGAGAGGATATTGTTGCCTTGTTTTAAGCCTCCTCCTCCGCCACCAGCTACGAGCATTGGTCCATTACCTACTCTGTGTCCAGATCTGAGACATGATCCGTACGCAACAAGTGTGTTGTCTAGGATAGATGTTCCATCTTTTTCTTTAATTGCTTTTAGCTTGATACAAAAATTAGAGACCTGCTGAGCAAGGGCGAAATCACGCGCCTGATGTCTATCAAGTTGACCTGGTACGTATTCGCCACTTGCTTTGTGGCTCATTTTGTGGGGATTTGGAACACCGACTAGCTGACTAGGGAGTGAATAGGCGAGCACGCGTGTGGAGTCTGACTGAAGAGCTGTGATCATCATGTCGAAGACTAGCTCCATTAGCTTGGGGCCACGAACGCCATTAAGAGCTACTGCATCAGATTTAGGGTAAGGTGTATCCGCCCATTCTTGTGCTTTAGAGAGCCTTTTTTCAATATTTCTGATAGAAGTAAAGTACTCATCAATACGATCACGGTCTTCTTGGCCGATCTGTGAATTTAATTTCTTAGCATCGGTGAGTATAGCATCGAGACTACTCTCTTTACGTAAGAGCTGGGCTTTGACTATTTTAGGGTCAGTATTTCTACCGAAGAGAGCAGCATAAAATGAAGGGATAGTTCTGTGAGAACCTACTGGCTTACCATCACGGTCATAACTAGGTAGTCTGCCGTGACCGTCAGCTCTTCCAGGACTACCTAGTGCTAGGTAGTCAAAGCGAGTATCAATGCCTAAGACCTCAGCGGCTAATTGATCAGCGGAAACAGATTGGTCTTTATTGTTAGCACAGTTAAGGAAGCTAGAGGTGCCATCGTGTGGGCTGCGTAACCTATTCACTTTTAAGCCTTGGACAAATGAAATATCCTTCTTAATAGGAGCAAATGAATCGATTAATGGAGGTAATTCGTAGTTGGGTCCCTCTTTGACAGGAAACCAGTTTGGGTAGTTTACACCATAACCCATTGGTAAAAAGACTAGGCGTTTTGGTATGCCTGACTTAGACAGAGGAGATCCAACACCGTCTAATTTTTTAGAAGCAGAAACTACTCCACTAGATTGAGCTCCGGCGGTGTTATACATAGATTGTAATATAGGTAGAGCGATGCAGGCAGAAGAGCTTTTTAGGAAGAAGCGTCTATTGTGTTTGTTAGAGTTAGATAAAATCATAGTAGTGAATGGTTAATGTATAATACATATAAGGTGTTTTTTTTAAAGAGCAAGGGGCGGAATTAAAAACGTAACATGACGTCAGAGCTCGCTATTTTTTCAATGATTGTACTTGCAGGGTAGTTTTCTGATGCTGTTTCTTTAAGGATTCTATCAACCAATGCTGCATCTGTTAGTCCAGCCGGACGTCCATTAGTGTATGTAAGTAGAGCCATAACATAACCTCTAGCTAGATCATGTTTTTTAGACATGAGGACTTTCTTCATTTGTGAAGCACCTGTGTATCTTTGCCCGTCATAGAGTCTACCTGATGTATCGAGGCGAACCGAAATGTTGTGGTTCTTCGGGTTTTTTCTAGATGACCTTCTTAGCGTGTTTAGAATAGGATTAGGGCGGATTTCTTCCTTACGAACTAGGCCGACTACGTCAAATTCTTCGAGTCCCATACCTAGTGGGTCAATACCAGCATGACAGTTAGCGCACTGGCGGTCTTTAGCGTGAAGTCTTACGAGTTCTGCACCAGTCATTTTAGCTGAAGCCGCATCATTGGTAGCTAGTTCACCCACTAGCGGTGGTGGATCAGCGGGTGGCTTATTGATTATCTTACGGGCGATGAATGCGCCACGCTCTACGATAGATGTTCTATCACCAGTAGTTCCCTGCATGAGTATACCAGCATGGGTGAGTATGCCTCCACGCGCACGATCAGCGGAACTGCTACCACGTTTTACTGGCCTGAAGTTATTACCTTTTACTCCTTTGATACCGTAGTGTTCGGCCATTGGTTCATTGAGAACCATGAAGTTAGAGTCGATCATATTCAAGATCGGTAGGTTGTTCTTTATCAAATAAGACATGAATTCCACTGTTTCTTGTCTCATGTGTTTCTTAAGGTCAGAGTTGAACTCTTTATATACCTTTGGATCAACGGCGATTTCTTCCTGACGGGGTAGCTCTAGCCATTGGTCAGAAAAGTCATGCATGAATCTTTCAAATTTTTGATGAGCGATCATACGCGTGATCTGCTTGGCTTTGGTCGTTGGGTCTAGAAGCTCACCAGATCTGCCTAGACTTATAAGTTCTACATCTGGTGCTGAGCGCCAGAGAGTGTAGGAAAGACGGTTCGCGAGTTCCACACCATTAACAGTTCTAGATTTCTTAGTGACATTTCTATCTTCAAACTGGAGAAGAGAATCAATAGAGCAGAGGGAAAATGCCATTGGCTCTTCGAGAGCTTCCCAGAATGACATGCCTTGCTTACGACCTTGAAGGAAAACTTCGTTCAGCATATGCACATATTTTCTATCTACTGTGCGTCCACGTTTCACAAGGGCTGAGAACTTAGTAATGATAGAACGAGCGGCTGAGTCTGACAGCTTGTCGCCAGAGTTAAGATACTGCTTAAAAAAATTGTAAGGTTGCGGGTTTACTGTCACAATGTGTTCTATTTTAGATAGTACCACTGGGTGGTCAAACGTGTTCTGTTGAATGCTAACAAGGTTATTTTCATTGATCGTGTTTTTTGCAAGATCCTCATTTTTTCTTTTAGTCTCTTTTTTATTTTTACCAACTGCTAAGTTAATGGATTTCTTATTCGACTTCTTGATCACCCAAGTGAGCTGGTCATTAGGTGTGGTAGTTTTTATATCTATGGTTTGAGGAGCTGACTTAGTACCCGTGATAATGTATGATGAATTTTCATCGGATGATCCTACAGAGGTTTTTCCTATGCCGTCAGAGGTTTTAGCGTACCATTGAGTTCTGATGGTAAGATGACCAGCAGAAGGAGTATTTGTAGCATCAAATGCAAAGATAGAACGTTTTAAGAGCGGGGAGTACGGGGTTTCGATTTTATAAGTACCAGGTTTATCATTACGGCTATTTATAAACTTTTTAACGAGTTCACGAGAACGTTCCAAGTAGAGGTCTACGTGCATATCCGTTAGGAAAAGAGTTTCTGCATTCGTCTCGAAATCACCTACATAGAGATCATCTGGTAGAGAATCTATACCGGATGATATACCGAGGAGATCTTCTGTGGTGTTTAGGAATTCTGTACGAGTGAGGCGGCGTACAGGTCTTCCTCCTCCAGCAGTGTGAAGTTCTTTTACTTCTTTTTCTATGCTGGTGAGGATTTTAATAATCTCTGTAACTTCAGCCGCGTCTGGACGAGGCTCTTCTTCCGGAGGCATGTTATCGACGGTCATTTCATCGACGATGTTTTGAAGGTGGCTTAGAGTGTATTCGTCATCGAGGTTTGCGATGAGCTGGTCTACTCTTAGACTACCTTTTTCCTTATCTGGTCCGTGGCATTCGACGCAGTGTTTCGTAAAAAATGGCACTACCTTATTGGTGAATGCTGCACTGTGTTTTGATAGGCTGTATTTACTAGGAGTTGCGACTGGAGTGCTTTCGATTTCAGCGGGTTCTGGCTTTATCTCCGGTGTGTTGAAGTCAATTTCTGCTATTTCAACCTCATCTTTTGATTTAGGTGTAACCTCTGTAACCTCTGTGACCTCTGTGACCTCTGTGACCTCTGT
>CALJOJ010000038.1 GCA_937981665.1 uncultured Rubritalea sp. | reverse complement strand
TAATCACCTTGATCCCTCAGTTCCTGAGTATGGCCATCAGAAGCTCCTATCAGAAACGTGACCTTCTTCACCCCTCTCATTTCCCACTTATTATAAAGAGTCACAAGCTCAGTCGTTGTTGGTCGCTCACCACGTTCGTCTAATACGATTCGTAATGTTCCATTACTTGCATCATAAAGTCGTTTAGAAACATCCTCACTCGAACCATCTTTTATATGAGTAAGCTTATACTTTCCATAGCGGCTAAGACGCTTAAGGTATTCTTCAGTCCCTAGTTTAGCATACTTTAAAGCCGGCTTACCAGCTACGATAACTTCATGATTCATGTACCAACATTAGTGAGAAATTGCTAAGTTACAAATCCTTTAGCACCTGATGAAGCATTACCAAGACAACTACATAGAATGCAAAGAAATTAGAGTTCTTGGCAATTTAGCATCGACTGATATAACTATTAGCTAGCGAACTCGCTCGCCATAAAAATAGCACCACTAACTAGCTTTTAGTTGACTGCCTTAACTTAACACTCGTAAGTACTCTCTTAAAATCAAGACACTAATATGAAACATCTATTTTCTAGCCTACTAGCCACTACAGCTACTAGCCTTGTGATCGCCACAGCTCAGGACAAACCTGCCACTCCTGCTGAGCCTACTACTGCCACACCAGTAGAAATCCAGCCAAACTGGGACGACATGATAAAGCACTATAATGTGCCTGAGTGGTTCCAAGATGGTAAGATAGGAGTCTGGACACACTGGGGAGTCCCGTCAGGGATCGATGAGAACCGCCCTAACGATGGATCTCATTACGGTCGCCGTATGTACGGCTCTGTCCCAGGTGAACAAGGTGGACAGAAAGTAATGTCAGAGACCCTCGCCGCATTCCACATGAAGCGCTATGGTCCACCAGCTGATTTCGGCTACGAGAAGCTCGTGCCAGAATTTAAAGGTGAGAACTGGGATCCTGAGGCATTGGTGAAATTTTTCAAAGAAAACGGCGCGCACTTTGTCATGCCAGTAGCGACTCACCATGATAACTTCGACATGTATGATTCCTCACACCCTTGGAACGCAGTCGACATGGGACCAAAGCGAGACACTATCCAAGAATGGAAAGACGCGGCTCATAAGCACGGTTTAAAGTTCGGTGTATCCACCCATCTTTACTGGTCACCAAGATTCTTCGCCACCGCAAGAGAACATCAGAAGCCAGGTTCCCTAGCCTCAAAGCTCTTCAACATGGAGTTCGACCCTAAGGAATACGCTAAGCAAGATAGCTGGAACGAGCACTGGTATGCACGCTGTTGGGAACTCATCGATAAGTACGACCCTGACATGTTTAACAACGACGCTCCCTACCCAAGCGAAACCTCAGGAAAAGGGCTCGGAGTAAAACTCTTCTCAGACTTCATTAATCGCGACCTTAAGGAAAACAACGGTAAGCAGACCACGGTACTTTCCTTTAAAAACGGCCGCACCGACCGCCGAGCATTCACATACAACTGCGAACGAGGCAGCGCTGATGACATCAAGCCAGAGCCATGGATGTGGGCCACAGACCTCTCTGGTGGCTGGTTCTACCGTGCCACTGCGAAAAATAGAATGACCGCACCAGTCATGATCGGCAATGCTATTGACGCGATCAGTAAAAACGGCTCAGTCATGCTCAACGTAGCACTCAAAGGTGATGGAACTCTACCTGGTAACCAAGCAGCCTATATCACCGCCTTTGGTGACTTTCTCAAAATCAACTCTGAAGGTATCTATAAGACTCGCCCATGGAAGACATTCGGTGAAGGCCCCATCCAGATGAAAGAAGGCCGTCAAGGAGAGAACAACAAGCCATTCTCCCAAGCTGACATCCGCTTCACTCAGCGCGACGGAAAGCTCTATGCCTTCGTACTAGGGAAGCCGACAAAAGACATTCTCATCAAGACCCTCGCTAAGAAAGAAGGAGCCCTGCTAGAAAAAGAAATTTCAACTATCGAGCTCATGGGGAGCGAAGATAAGACCACTTGGAAGCGCAGTGAAGACGGCCTCCACATCGAGCTTCCTAAAAATCTACCTAAACCGAACAGCATTGGTTTCAAGATCACTCTTAAGTAACTCCGAGAAAACACTCAGTTCATCACAAGCCCTTCTGGATACAAAAAACGCCACTGCATAACTAGTGGCGTTTTAGTATAAAATAGACTTTCTTATCGTGAGCTTATCCTGTGACTCGCATTGGCATAATCACGTAGAGGAATGAACCCTCGATGCGAACCACACCTGGGCTCATCTCATCGATCATGTCGATGTAGATATTCTCAGTGCTAAGATTCTTAAGTGGAGCCATGAGGAACTCTGGATTGAATGCGATAGCAAATTCTTTACCTGAATACTTCACGTCGATCTTCTCAGTAGCTTCACCCACATCTTGAGTGTTTGCCATGACGTCAACTGAGTTAGGCCCGAATGCGAGCTTAACAGAGTTTGACTTATCTGTAGCAAGAATAGAAACACGGCGGACAGTATCTAGGAATGCCTCACGGCCTAGCTCAACACGCTCAGTTGTGTTAGACGGAATCACCTGGCGGTAGTTCGGATAGTTACCTTCTATCAACTTAGAAACAAGTAAGCTGCCATTGATCTGGAAAGAAACCTGACTATCATTAAGCTGCATGATAACGTCACCTTCGACCTTTAGCAGACGCTGAAGTTCATTCACCGCCTTAGATGGAATGATCACGTCACATTCATTGCTAGCAGGAAATTCTAAATCATTTTCTACCATTGCAAGACGGCGACCATCTGTAGCAACTAGGCTCATCTTGCCCTCTTTGAAGGAAGCAAAGATACCATTTAGAACATAGCGTGTCTCATCAGTAGAGATAGCGTATGATGTCTTTTTAAGAGAATCTAAGAGAACTTCCTGACTGATCTTGAACTCCTTAGCGTCATCAAATGCAGGGAGTGGTGGGAACTCATCCTCACCAAGACCTATGATCTTGAAAAATGATGGGCCAGACTTAATAGAAGCTTGGTTCTTACTATCCACTGACACCTCTACCATCTCCGCGGGAAGCTCTCTGACAATACTAGCAAGTCGCTTTACAGGAAGAGTCGTGGATCCCTCTTTAGAAATTTCTGCCTCTACAGATCCTACTACACCTACATCGAGGTCGGTTGTCGTGAGCTTCAGTGTGCTACCATTTGCTTCAATGAGAACATTAGAAAGGATAGGAAGAGTGCTGCGGTTTGTTACCACATGCTGCACCTGTGAAAGGGCATCGATAAGTGATTGCTTGGAGATAGTAAATTTCATTTCAGTCAGAATTTATTCTATTACACACCCTAATATGGATCAGAGTGTCTTTTGTTAAAGACAAACTGAACTTTCCACACACTATTTCAAGCATTCTTTGGCAATTTTTCAAAAAACCATCACATGTTGCACCTTTATGTCAGAGGCGCACTATATGTAGATGTTAATCGGTCAGTAGATTACTGTATTTAATGCGATAAAATTCTTAGGATCTCTGTAGCATTGCATCGAGCATATCTACAGTGTCTCTAACAGAAATATCTTTCGTTACAGTTTGCTCTACCTTACGCACAGCATGGATCACTGTTCCGTGATCTCTACCACCAAACGCTTCACCGATTTCCATGAGTGATGACTGGGTAAGCTTTCGGCTGAGGTACATTGCTACCTGCCTAGCAAATGCAATGTTCGCAGGTCTTCTGCGGCTAGTCATATCAGTAATATTGATATCAAAATGCTCAGAGACAGTCTTTTGAATACTATCTATCGTTACCTTTCTCGCTCCCTCTTCACGGAGAATGTCTTTGAGCAGATGCTCTACTTTCTCCACCGTTACATCCTTACCACCGAGAGATGCAAAGGTCGCTACACGAACCAAAGCGCCTTCTAGACGTCTGATGTTAGACTTGATTCTATTCGCAAGAAATCTCACTAGCTCATCAGGTAACTTAGTCTGCCAGTCGTCCATCTTACGCTTGAGAATAGCCAAGCGAGTCTCCATCATTGGCACCTGAAGCTCCACAGTAAGACCACTCTCGAAACGAGAAATCATTCTAGCGTCGAAGTTCTTCACCTCGCATGCTGGACGGTCACAGGTCATAATAATTTGACTCTGTAAATCTAACAGGGTGTTAAATGTGTGGAAAAACTCTTCCTCAGTTCTCTCCTTACCAGCAAGGAACTGAATATCATCAATGAGCAGAACATCTGCACGGCGATACTTCTTACGAAACTTGTCTAAATTACCTTTCTTCACCGCATCAATGAACTCATTCGTGAATCTCTCAGAAGTCAGATACACCACTTTAGCGTCTGGATTTTTACGCAGAAGCTCATTTCCGATCGCCTGCATGAGATGTGTCTTACCTAGCCCAGAGCCACCATGAAGGAACAATGGGTTGTATGAAAATCCTGATCCATTAGCTACTGCCATACATGCCGCATTAGCAAACTCACTGTTATGCCCCACTACAAATCTATCAAAAGTATATTGCGGATTGAGACCTACATTTTTGATACGCTGTTCAGATCTTTTACTTACCTCTACCACTGGACTAGACGCGCTCTCAGCATTAATCTCATCTTCTAACTCTTCTTCACCATGCACAGCCACTACTGCCTTCACCGTTGGCTCCAGCACTTCAGACACTGCGTTCTGTAGCTCAGGCATAAAGTTCGTCTCGATCCACACTTGATGAATATCATTAGGCACCGAGATCCTAAACTCGGTCTCTGTGAGAGCACTTCTGGAAACTCCAGCAAACCACCTTTTATAAGCATCTACTCCTACTAACTCAGTTAATTTTTCTGAAACAGCATTCCAAACAACGTCCTTTTTAATAGACTTCATAGTTTCAGACTCAGTTTCAATAAGGGTAGTAAGAGAATTTGATTCCATAGTTTAGTATAAGTAGAAGGTGGATTTTTTGTGTATTAGTTACCTCAGCTCTTCGGGCATGACAGATCTTCGGACGAGGTACATTCTCTACATACATTTTTTCAGGAGTTAAAAACCTTTCTGTTTTTCGAAAAAGTTAGAGAGCCCTATTCACCTTTCCACAAGCTGTTCCACAGTATAAAAATTTTAGTCCTTGACCTACCATTTGATTAAGTATGCTAAACTAAATTTTACCCTTCTTATGCAACCCGCTTAAAAACAACAAACCGAATATTTAAAGAACTTTAGAGAAGTGAATCTAAATTTTAAAAACTTATTAATTCGCTTATACACAAAATCAAGCAACCGATTACAAATCAACGAAATCTAATGATATATCTAGAGCTACAGCACTATGAGTGAGCGCACCTACAGAGATGAAATCAACGCCTGTCTTAGCGATCTCCGTGATAGTTGTTTCGTTCACCCCTCCACTAGCTTCTAAATAAGGAACTGACTGACCACCACGCATTTTGACCGCTTTTTTCATCTGCTCATTAGTCATGTTATCGAGCAATATATGATCCACTCCTTCGAGCTTCAAAAATGCCTCTACTTGATCAAGACGATCCGCCTCAAGCTCCACTTCCACATTTGGCTTTTCTGCCTTCAGTCTCATAATAGCTGCTTGGATGTCACCAAGATCATGCTCAGTGACTAAATGATTATCCTTAACCATCGCACGGTCATAGAGCCCCATTCTATGATTCATCCCACCACCCTGTATCACTGCATATTTTTCTAACAAACGCCAACCTGGCGTCGTCTTTCTGGTATCAAGTACATTAGCCTTAGTACCTGCTGTTAGATCTACAAACATCGCCGTCTTAGTAGCTATCCCTGAAAGCCTCTGCATGAAATTCAATGCCACGCGCTCACCAGTAAGCACTGATCTAGCTGGCCCTGTGATCTCCATGACATAGTCTCCTTTCTTAACCCGACTACTATCAGGGATCAGAATTTTAGTCTCTATAGAGTCATCCACTTTCTCAAATACACGCTGAGCAATCTCTAAGCCGGCCAACACTCCATCAACCTTAACCAGCATCATAGCCTTCGCCATGACATCTGCAGGCACGAAATACTCAGAGGTAACATCACCACTACCAATATCTTCTATAAGCGCGAGATCTATTAATTTTTCAACATGTTCAGTCATGCCTTAAAATATACCGATACCCGCCCAACAATAAACCCCTAATTTCACTCTCTTTCTATTCATAGTTAACCTTAGTTTATAAACTTGCAAAGTCACGCATTCCACACTTCACTCGGACATGCCTACTGAAATGCAACACACTATAGCAGCTACCGCTTCACTCGAAGGCACATCGCTGCACACAGGACAGAAAGTCACACTCACCATCAGACCTGCCGCTGTTGACCATGGATATAAATTCCGTCGAGTTGACTTACCTGATCAGCCCTTCATCGATGCTGATGTAAGCAAAGTCCAGACTGTAGAGCGCGCTACTACTCTCGCAGAAGGTTCAGTAAAAGTGCACACAGTAGAGCATATTCTCTCTGCTCTAACAGGTATGGGAGTCGATAATGCACTCATCGAAATGGATGCTAATGAGCCACCTATTGGTGACGGGTCATCTGCACCATACGTTGAACTCATCAAAAGCGTCGGCCTTCAAGAGCAAGACAAACCAGCAAAAATCTGGGAGATCCGAGAGCCCATCCATTTTGATAACAAAAAAGGATCTACCATCACCATCGTTCCAGATAAGACATTCCGTGTTTCCGTCACTAACGTTGGACCAGATGGCAGATTCACTCAGTTCTTCTCTAGTGAAGTGAACCCAGAGATCTATGAAAAGGAAATCGCACCAGCGAGAACGTTCGTTTACTACGAAGACGTAAAGCCTCTTTTAGACAAAGGGCTGATCAAAGGAGGCTCTATCGAGAACGCTGTAGTCATTCGTGGCGAGGAAATCATGAGTAAAGAACCAATGCGTTTTAACAATGAATTCGCCCGCCACAAAGCACTCGACCTCATCGGTGACCTCATGCTCGGTGGTAAGCGCATCACAGGCCACGTCATCTGCGTCGCTCCAGGACACGGACCTAATACAGAGATGGCGAGCTTACTGAAAACTAACTACACACGCATGCGCTCGTTAGTCCCACCACTCACCATTCCTAAAGGTGAAGCAGTGCTCGACATCAATGATATTTGTAAAATTCTTCCTCACCGTTACCCATTCCTACTTGTCGATAGAGTCATCGACTTCGAAGGTGACAACAAATGCACGGGTATCAAGAACGTAACGATGAATGAACCATTCTTCCCTGGTCACTTTCCAGATCACCCTATCATGCCTGGTGTACTTCAAGTAGAGGCCATGGCACAGGTCGCGTCTATCCTCATGCTACGCAAGCCGGAAAACCAAGGTAAAATCGGTTACTTCATGAGTGCTGATAAAGTAAAATGGCGTCAACCTGTACTCCCAGGTGACACTCTATTCATTGAAGCAGAGATCATCAAGGTTCGCCGTAACATTGGCTTCGCTACATGCCGCTGCCTCGTAAATGGCGAAGTAGTCTCCTCAGGTGAACTTAAGTTTGCTCTCCTAGATAGTTAGGCTAACTAACAATACATCCTAACTAAAAAAAGATAGCCCAGATGATCCCTCATCTGCGCTATCTACTTTTTAGAATATTAAAGACGTAATGCGACGGGGAGTGTAGAGAAGACTGAAAGGATGAACGAAACGTTGCGGGCTGGGAAGGAGTCCTCTTTAGAGGAAGGATCCCAGACTCGGCGGACGACTGAAAGGAGTGCAAGCCAACAGCACCACGACTCATTACGTCTGTTGTGCGATGGCATGATTGCAGGGAGCGTGACAGGACTTTGGGGTGTGGAGTGCCGGTGCGGAGCAGGTTAGCTGTTTGACTCAATAACAACCCTCAACCACTTATAAACCAATGATTTACTTCACTAAGGGACCCTTGTGGATTTGGATGACTGCTACAAAGGGTGAGCATCGAGCTCAGGCTTGAATGCGGGGGACAGATTGCAGCATCCACTCACTTTCATCGTGAAAAGTAGGCAACGAAATCTATCTTGCACCGAGGATATATTACTCCTCACCAAGAGTGCGTATGGAAGCCCGATTTACTTTTTCTACTAACACGATAAATAATCAACAACACACTAATAATTAGACTATTAAAACAATATTAACATCAACTGTTGACATTAGCTCTCATGGAAGACCCTTTTTTATTTCGCGTGATCAGGCCTTCGGGGTGTGGAGTGGGGTGCGGAGCAGAAGAGCTATTTTGACTCTGAAAAAAGAAAAACCTTTACAATTATTCTAAATTATAGGACCCCTTTGCTTTTCTCCGGTATTAATTCGGTCGGTAACATCTATATGATTTTCCCGGGGTTTACTAATCAACATTATCGCTAAAATAGATAACGAGCAATCCTAGCGCTATGAAGTAATAATCATCATCAAAGTCAACATTGGCAAATAGTTTACCCCAACCAGTAATTTTTATTGAACCAATACCAAGCAACATTATTTCTTTATCAGTTTTGCCATACTTCAACTCTCCTATTTTATCATCTTCTTCCATGATGTAATAACAGGATTTTTTAGGTATTAAAGAAATACACTTATCACAGGTATATATCGTATACCTAGTCTCTTGCGATTTATCCAGGTTGTTGTGAATAGCAAAAATCTCATTATTGTTCAAATCTCGACACGCTTGGTCATTAGACTTATTTACTGCATCGAAAATATATTTAATTTTTTTATTTTCATATATTACAAATTTTCCAGATGAAAATCTTTTCGGCCTAATCTCTATGACATTTATATTAGAACACATCTACATCCCCCCAACTTTTCTTATACTGTAGTCGTTTTTTCTCGTTGTGCCATCGACTGCCATATTCCGCATAGGCTCTGATATAAGTTCCGAATTTAGCTTCTGTCCAATTACCTGAATTGAAATCATATTTCTTATTAAGACCTATACCTACTTCTAGTGTTGTGCTCGCATTGGCAATAATAACATTAACTCCAAATGTATATTGAAGAGCTAAAGAAGCACTAAATGATAAATTTCCAGTAATTTCTCTCTCTCCTGATGTCCAACAATACTTATAGCCAATATTAAATGAAGCAGATCCTCTTGCAACAATTTTGGTCCCAAATACAAAAGGTAGCTTACCTTCTAGCTGTCCAAAAGAAAACCCTGTAACCTCGACACAACAGCCATCACTTTTGATTTTAAATCCATAACCAGACTGCCAGTTAATTGTACCTATGATATCATATTTTTTTCTATCATCGATAGTTATACTTCTTATCTCTTTGGCATATGCATCCCACTCACTATATTTAGATTCAACAAAATCTACTATTTTATTACCAAAACGATTAAAAGCGGATTCTGATTTATTAGCAGCCGAACTATGCGCACCACCAAATTTACCAGCTAATGAGCCTCCACTTCCACCTCTTCTTCCACAGTTTGGGTCATTAGATCTGGTTCTACAACAATTTCGACAAGCGGAACTATTGCGAGCACAAGCTCTGGCACAACTGAGACCTAGGTAATCCCAACCGTTTACCGAGTCATTCCCCACGAATGCATACAGATTAATTCCCCCATCTTCCTCAATAGGGTCTCTGGATGGCCATCTGCCTAGTTCTGGGCTGTAGTGTCTGTATTTGTAGAAAAACACACCCGACGCGGTTTCTGTCGTCGTCGCAAGCTTCTCTTGTTGCGTTTCCAATGGGTTACGCTCAATTTGATAGGTGCGGTTTCTGTTAGATACAAAAAATTTTCCAGACGCG
>CALJOJ010000037.1 GCA_937981665.1 uncultured Rubritalea sp. | reverse complement strand
AGGAGTCTCAGTAGGAGTCTCAGTAGAAGTCTCAGCAGGCGCTTCAACAGGTGCTTCAGAAACTGCAGCTTCTACAGCTTCCTCAAGCTCATCCGCAGAAATTTCACCCGCAGGTGCAACAGCATCTAGCTCAGCTAAAGCCGCGTCACCGTGATCTTCTATAGCTGCCTTCGTATTTTCTTCATTATCCTTAAGTATCCCATCTACCGTAGATGCTGAACCCACGAGAATGGAAAGGATAAGAGTCACGATAAATAGACCAGAAGCGAGCATCACAGTACCCTTCTGAAGTACATCAGTAGTACGTGCACCAAACGCTTGGTCAGTCATACCTCCACCGAATGCCGCACCGAGACCCTCTTGCTTAGGACGCTGCATAAGTACAGTTAGGCATAAAAGTAGACATAGTAGCACATGTACTACGAGTAGAACGTTGGTGGCGATATCACCAAATCCGGATGTTTCTGCTAAAATGATCATGAGCGCAGGAAGATGATAGTAATTACACCACTTGTAAAGCCATCATTTAGCTCACAATGACATTTTTCTACTCACTGCAACTCTCACTTTGTCCTTCACAGCCTATAAAAAGCTCTCTAAAACTTATCTATTCATGGGTTTAAGTCTCCGCCATACGATTCACCAGAAAGCTGAAACTGCGACAGATCTTCTCTCGCTAGAAAGAAGCTTACGTAAGTTATTGGTTGGCAAGCTGGAAGATCGTGATCGCATTCAGGCTCTTAATCTCGCCTGTGGTAGAGCAGATGAAACGGGCGTCCTCGCCAAGATCATTAGCGAGAAGACTCAGAACGGGCATATCGAAGGACTCGACCTCCGCGCACCAGAAATAGCAGGAGCAAATCAGCTCTGGAAGCCAGCCTTGAATAATGAACTCAGTGAAGGAGAAAATGGCGCTAGTAAGATCTCTTGTGACTTCCGTATTGGCCGCGCGGACCAGCTCGACCAATGGAAAGAACTAGACTCCCCAGACCTCGTCTTCATCCGCCACCAGAACTTCTGGTTCGACCCGAAAGCATGGATCAAGCTCTACAACCAGGCTATCAATAAACTCAGAGAAGACGGTGTGATGGTCATCACATCCTACTTTGATAAAGAACATGAAATGGCGCGTCAGGTATTAACCAAACTCGGAGCCATCGAGGTTTCACATCGGTTTAATCCGGAAGCTAAGCTGGTGAAAGACTCACCTAAGATTGAAAAAACTGTCGACCGCCACATCTCGGTGTTTGTGAAAGTTTAGCGGATCGCTACAAAGTACTTCACAGCGCACTAATAATCCTCTAGGAAATCAGCTGTCATGAGCACACCATCCACTACCGACATCCTAAATAAACTCACCGCTGGAACTGCCAAAGTTCTCAGCGAAAAAGAACTCGCTGAGAAACTAGAACTCGGTCGCCCGCTACGCATCAAGCTGGGCGTGGATCCCACTGCTCCAGACATCCATCTCGGACACACAGTCGCCATCGAGAAACTCCGCCAGTTCCAAGAGCTAGGACACACTGCCGTTCTTCTCATCGGTGACTTCACCGCTACAGTCGGAGACCCAACGGGCCGCTCCACAGCACGCCCACCGATCACTCGTGAAGAAGTCCTTGCCAATGCGAAGACCTACACTGACCAAGCATTTAAAATTTTAGATCCAGAGAAAACTGAAGTCGTCTATAATGGTGACTGGTTCCGCAAGATGACCTACGAAGAAATTCTTAAGCTTAATGCGCGTGTGACTCTTCAGCAGATGCTCCAGCGTGAAGACTTCAAAAAGCGTATCGCTGAAGGTACAGAAGTGCGACTACACGAGATCCAGTACCCTATCATGCAGGGCTGGGACTCAGTAATGGTAAAGTCTGACGTCGAACTCGGCGGCACCGACCAGCTCTTCAACAACCTCGTGGGTCGTGACATGCAGAAAGAAGAAGGCATGCCACAGCAAGTCGTCATTCTCATGCCCCTACTTGAAGGTCTGGATGGTGTAAAAAAGATGTCTAAGTCTTCACATAACTACATCGGAGTCAGCGAGCCTGCCACCTCCATGGTAGATAAGATCATGGCCATCTCTGACGAGCTCATGCACAAGTACTACACCATGCTCATCGGTGAAGCCTGTGACACATCGCTAGACCCACGTGATGCTAAGCGTGAACTAGCTAGAAAAATAGCCACTCGCTACCATAACGCAGAGGAAGCAGACAAAGCCATCCAGATCAACAAAGAGAAAAGCTCAGGAAACCTCGCCGCAGGAGCGACCGAACTATCCATTTCAGACCTCCCCGCAGATCTCACTGTTCTCACTCTTGTAGCGCATGCTTACCAAAATGCATTCAACCTAAAGAAGTCAAACGGTGAACTGAAAAAGCAAAGTATCATCCCTGGTGCAGTGCAGCTCAATGGTGAGAAAATCACCGACCCTGCAGCTACCATCAGTCCAAAAGCTGATGACATCCTTAGACTGAGTAAAAAGCATATTGTTAAATTCACAGCGTGATTTCACCTAAAAATTCATTTCAAAAAAGGTCAATACGCCCACTCGCATCTAAGGCAAAAGCTCAACAGCTAACTTAATAGCATGTAGCATCGACTTATGATCAGCAACACCTTGGCCAGCTATATTGAATGCCGTGCCGTGGTCGGGGCTGGTACGTGGATAGTTCAGACCAAGCGTGGTATTCACACCAGTGTCAAAATCCAATAACTTCAGAGGGATGAGACCTTGGTCATGGTACATACAGAGCACAGCATCATACTCACCTTCTGAAGCTGGTTTGAAAATAGTATCCGCTGGGTGAGGACCTGTGAACACTTGATCTCCGAGCTCAGATAAAGCATTTAACTTTTCAATGGCAGGTAATACAATCTCAGCATCCTCACTACCAAATGCACCACTCTCACCAGCATGTGGGTTCAACCCACAGACCGCAATCTTAGGTACACTAATGCACCCTCTAGCCATCCTTTTCTGTCGGCAAAATTTCTCTAACAAACGCCCCACACGAATAATCTCGGACTCACGCAGTGAACCAGAAACTGTCGAAATCGGCACATGAATAGTCACCAGAGCAACGGTAAGTTTAGCCCCCGTCAAGCACATTGCAAAGTCATCACAAGTCAGACGATCCGCATAAAACTCTGTCTGCCCAGGGTAATCAAAACCTAATGCATGTAATCCTTCCTTAGCTACCGGAGCAGTCACTACAGCATCTATTTCTCCCGCCTGCAGCATCCGCACACTCTCCTCAAGACCGAATAATGCAGCCTTAGCAGAAATCACGTCTGGCTCACCCGGGACGACATCCACCCGCTCGCCAATCACCTTATACTCAATCCCGTCAGGAAACCATTCAGCTAACTGAAGATCAGCCAATGCGGCATCTACGATCTCAGGTCCTATACCTGCCTGATCACCAAGGGTTATGCCAATTTTTTTCAAAACATTTTAAACTTAAACAAGATCCGTTGCGACCACAGATGTCTTCTTACGTGTACCAAGGAAAATAGCCTGGTCGACAACGCGAGTCTGTGAGTCATCAAAGCGATAGCCATGGCAGTTAGCACATGTCACAGAATTTGCACCAACGATAGAATCACAGCATTCGCAGACCTTATAAGCCGAGGGGTTAGAAGCAATCTCTTGTGCTTTCTGAAGTCGCTCGCTGCTTACTGCCTTATTGAATACTTTTTGTGTCTCTTTACTCATCGTTGATTAACATATTGCCAGAGCCATTTTCATCTTCAAGACAGAAATGAATCCAGCTGGCTATTTCTTGAATTTCTGTACGAGCAAGCTCGCATTATGCCCACCGAACCCGAAGGAATTACTCAATGCGGCATTCACCTCGACCTCACGTGCTTCATTAGCACAGTAGTCGAGATCACACTCCGGATCTTGGTTTTCAATATTGATCGTTGGAGGGATAACACCATCCTTCATCGCCATCAAGCAAGCTGCTAACTCCACACCACCAGCGGCACCAAGAAGGTGACCAGTCATAGACTTCGTAGAACTAACAATAAGCCCGTCCTTAGCGTGAGCTCCGAAGCTCTTCTTGATCGCCTTCGTCTCACATACATCACCCATCGGAGTGGATGTCCCGTGAGCATTCACGTAGTCCACGTCTTCCGGATTAAGTTTCGCGTGTTTGAGCGCCATGTCGATGCATCGGCTAGCTCCTTCACCTTCAGGATGCGGAGATGTCATGTGGTAAGCATCTGAGCTCACACCGTAACCAGTAAGTTCTCCATAAATAGTAGCCCCTCGCGCCTTAGCATGCTCAAGTTCTTCGATCACTACTACTCCAGCACCCTCGCCCATCACGAAACCGTCACGGTCTTTATCAAACGGACGTGATGCACGCTCTGGGTCATCATTTCTAGTAGAAAGAGCTCTCATGTTAGAGAATCCAGCAAGCCCCATAGGCAAGATAGTAGACTCTGCTCCACCTGCTATAAATGCATCCGCATCACCAAATTTAATCATTCTCCATGCTTCACCAATATTGTGGTTCGCAGTAGCACACGCTGTCACGATAACCATATTGGGACCTCCAAAGCCATATTCCATACTAATCATTCCACTCGCGATGTTAGAAATCATCATTGGGATAACAAACGGTGAAACCTTACCTGGCCCACGCGCAATAAGCTTAGCATGCTCACGCTCAAGGGTACCAAGACCACCGATTCCACTGCCGACCATCACTCCTATACGGTTCTTGTCCACAGCTTCTGGATCAAGACCAGAGTCTTCTATAGCCATCTTAGAGGCACCATAAGCCAAAAGTGTGTACTCGTCCGCACGGCGAGCATCCTTTGGGTCATTGAAATACGGCTTAGGATCATAACCTTTCACCTCGCCACCTATCTTTACAGAGTAGCCTTCAGTATCCATTTTAGTAAGATTACTAATACCACTGCGCCCATTCTTCAGCCCATCCCACGTACTGTTAAGGTCATTACCTAGAGGACTGATCGTCCCTACTCCTGTGATTACTACTCTACGATCGTTCATGTATTTGATTTGCTACTTATTCTCAGAGCAGATTATCAAAGAAAATCACGATAGTGCAAGCCAGATAACCAAAATGTATGGCAGTACTAACTTAACACCACTAGCCAAGACTCCCATCATAGCCCCGCACAGTCTTTCTGCCGCAGCCTTTACACTCTGGAAACTTCACAGAACTACGGTCATCAAAGACCTCCCCACAGACTGGACACTGCACCACTTGATAGTAACGCTTATTACGAAAGCTCTTCGCCTTCCATCCGTGCATCATGAGTAATAGTAGCAACAAGAAGACACTACCCACCACGATAAACATGCTAAACTCCTCGAAGTTCATCTCTATCATGGCTGCGCCCCCCGCTCTGTTTGATTTTCTTCTGACTCCATGAGCTTCACCTCAGAAAATGAACGCAGTTGAATGACTCCAATCACTGTATCTGAAGCATCATTTGCCGGCTTCCTAAGAGGCTGAAAAGTGATCGCATATATCCAGTTCTCAAATCCTCGGACCACTTCACTCTCGGACCAATCCACTGGATTCACCACGAGAACATTACCCTTAGCATCTACTGCTATACTAAATTTCACTGATCCCCCGCGCCATGCCTGAGGTAGTTCACCATCATAGGATAGCCCTTCCGGTAATCTACCTTCTAGAGCACCACTGGCAGAGATATCCACGCCCCACTTCACCGCTCCTAACTTGCCAACATCTCCTTCGTCTGAAGACTCTCTCTCACTCTGCAATCGCTCAATGCTGGGCAATGTATCACTATGGATCGAGTACATAACATCCTCATCCACCTCAACCTGTTGAATCTCTATATCCTGATATCCAGCACCCTGATGCTGGCGCGAGTTTATCTCACCGACAAGTAACTCATTCACCCTAGAGATACTTTCTTCATCAGACCTCTCCGACCACTGCAGTATCGGTGGTGAATTTTTCTCAATCCACCAAGCTAACCTATCATCAACCTCACCCAATTGGATGATCGATGCACGGTACCTACTAGGCACAGTATTAGGCTTCGCATACACATTCAGCAAAAGAAACCCTCCTGCAAAAGCCACGGAAGTCAAAAATAACGCCAAAGTGCCACCTCCAATGTTAGAGGCGTGACCACCCCGCCAGCGAAAGACAAGCCCCGCATCACGATCACGCTGAATCTTCTTTTTTCTAGAGAAAATCATTACCTCTTGGCAGGGTTCCCTTGGTTATAAACTCGGTACCCCTCCTCTAACAGCCTATCTGCAATAAGCGCTTTATACCCGCTAGGCACACGCACATCCACACGATAAACTATCCCTACTGCACCCCCGCCTTTCCATTTCTTAGCTTCTATAGCGAGCTCGTCTAATAAACTTCTCTCACTCACCAATCTATCATTTACGTAAATCTCCCTCTTATCTACTCCCTTGATCGTCACGATGATGCTGCGCTCCATCCTCTCGTAGCGATGACTAGTATCCTCAAGCCTCAGCTCCACACCAGCATTAGTAGAAAACGAAGAACCCAATAATGGAAAAATCAAGACCAGCACCAAAATATCTAACACAGGCATAGTGTAGATAAGCCCAGGTCTCTGAGGTAATGACATTTCCAACTTCATAGCTACTCTTCGGTTTTTTTAGTAGTTGGCTCAGACTTACTATCCTTCTTGCTCTCAGCCTCAGCTAATTTAGCAGCCTTATTCAACGCCCGCTTACTAAGTTGAGTAGCATCTGGAATAGGCTTACCATTCATCACTACTGAGCCATCTTCAGAGCACTCAGGCTTATCCCGGTGATCACAGATGAGGTTTACTATTTCTATCCCACCGCGCTCAAGCATATGCACTAGACGCTTCGCGCGACCTACAAAATAAAGATAAAATAAATAGGCTGGAACAGCAACTAGCAGACCCAAGCCAGTAGTGATCAATGCCTCATAAATACCCTGCGCATATTGCGTAGAGCTCAAGCCACTGCTATTACTCATTTCAACAAAGGTAACGATCAATCCATTCACTGTACCTAAAAGCCCTACAAGAGGAGCAATCAACGCCACCGTATAAAGGCCACGTAAATTCTTCTCAATGTGAGGAACCTCTAACTGCCCTGCCTCCATCGTAATGTCACGCAGGTCAGCACGTGGTAAGTAATGCCTCATCAGAGCTGCATGAGCCACTCTAGGAACAGCTCCCGGAGCACGTGCAGCTTCACGAAGCGCTTCCGCAAAATTCCCCTTACGAATATGGCTAGCCAGACCTAACATCAAGTCTCCCACATGCACTCTCGTGCGCTGGAAAAAGATAACCTTCTCCAGAACAATCATCATCCCCGCAAAGGCAAGAGCTAATAGCGGCCAAACAAACGGACCTCCCTGATCGATAAATTCCAACATCGCAATTATGCTAAACCATTCATCACCACATGAAAAGCCAACAATCTCATAAATTACAAATCCCCATAGCTAGTAGCTACATGAAGACGGTAATCAACGTTTCCTGCGGAACATCAGAGTCAGACCAGCTAATCCAATAAGCATCGAAGAACTAGATTCAGGAATAGGAACAACTCCCCCTGTAATTTCAAAATACTGCTGTCTCGCAGTGAGGTTCGAAGCTCCATTATTCTGCCCACGCACATCCTCTAGATAGACCGTCCACTCGAAACCACCCACCTGAGTACCTGCAGCTAGCCCCACATCATTGTATGTGAATACACTATCTCCATTAGTAGTAGTAAAATTCTGATCAGCGCCACTAGATCCCGTAGTCACTTGATCAGTCCCTACACCATTCACAGTGCCCGTAGATGACGCGTTCCACCATCCAATGGCTGGTGATCCTTCTTGAGGACTAGAGCCGCTCCATGCGTCATAATCTCCTATCACTGGCTGAACGGAAAAATATGAACCATCAGCCTGTAACAATGCTAACTGGGTATACTCCCACGTTATACCAGCTGTATTGAGGCTAGAAAAATCTGTCACAAAGTCAGTAACCTCAAGATGACTAGCAAACGTCATACGAATCGTCTGCTTTATAAGTGACCCCGGATTATTAGTAGCACCCGTTGTATAAGTATTTTGGAACGTATTCGAATACGCATGATTAGACACAATACCATTAGATGCTATCTCCACGCTAGCCATCGCACCTGTTGCAGTAGTTGGCACTGAAGTAGTGACACTAATGAATAAGTCATCCATATCACCATTATCAGATGTGAGCTCATTACCAGTGACATCATCAATGATATTATAACCAGTCGTTCCAGTAATAGTACCATTCGTAAAGGCACTCTCTGTGAAGTCTATCTCTAGATCAGTGAAAGTCTGAGCGGACAAAGACACAGGTGTAAGGATTGTTAGATTCAGAGCAACTAACTTAGCGTTAAGACACGTGGGGGTTTTTGACATAATAACATAGGGGGGTATCACTTATCAAAGTATCTGAGCTTATGCCATAACACAACGTAAAAACGCCATCAAAAAAACAGGTCACTCATTCATTCTATATGTCATATATAAATAAACCTCTAACAATAAAGAAAAAATACCAGAATCAACAAAGCAAAGGTATGACACTTAGCACAGAGCACCGCTTTAAACATTCTCTCTCCATTTGCTCTATCAGCTCCCGAGAGATCATCCACCGCGGCTACAGATTCCTTATGTGTCCATGCTCTGCCTGGCCCGAATGGCCCTTTCGCCACTGGCTTTAAGATTCACGAGAAAAACGCCACTTGGCGTAGGTTGGCTTAATTTAAAAAAACTTACGTCACTAAGAAGAAACATCTTCACCCTCGCCCAAAAGTCATCCATACTCTTGCCAAGATGCCTACAAAATCTGACACCAATCCAATCCGTGAAAACCTCCGTAAAGAAGGATTTGCACTTATTGACGACACTCTCACCTTTTTAATCGATTCACTATCCGGTGCTCTCACCTCACTCGGGGAAGATGAGCTCATCCCATTCCTGCCATGGAGAGGTGCTACACCTGAGAGCACTCCACCAGAAGGAACCCAGCAGCTTTATTCTATTGGCTTCCAGTTACTTAACATGGTCGAAGAGCGCGTCTCCGCAGCCATCAGGCGCGAACGCGAAAACGAATTAGGAGCATCATCCATCCGCGGACTATGGGCACGCTCACTCCAAGATATGATAGAGCTTGGCCTCGATGAAGACCAGATTTTAGACATTCTTAAAGACGTCAACGTACAGCCCGTACTCACAGCTCACCCTACAGAAGCAAAACGTGCCACAGTACGCGAGCGCCACCGCGCTATTTACGATGACCTCGCTCGCAGCGAGCACCCTAAGTACACTGACCGTGAGCGTCGCCGTATTAAAGATAGCATCTCAGCTTCGATGGAGACACTCTGGCGCACCGGAGAGATCCACATGACTCGCCCAGACCTCAAGCAAGAACTCCGTAATGCCCTCTACTATCTTCGTGAAGTATACCCTAAGGTACTCAACAGACTCGACACCCACTTCGTAGAAGCATGGAGAGACGCCGGCTTCTCAGTAAGCAAGCTACAAAAATCACAAAAGCTCCCTAAAGTAAGCTTCGGAACATGGATCGGTGGTGACCGTGATGGCCACCCACTCGTCACTCCTGAAGTTACCTACGAGACTCTTTCTGACCTTCGCTACCACGCGATCGTCCTCATGAGAAAAGAACTCAAGGAACTCGCATTCCACCTCACCATTTCTAAGCAATTTCAGGAAATCCCAGCTGAGCTTACTCAGTGCATCACACAGATTTCTCACAGGCTCCAGAATCCAGCCTACGCAGCAGACATCCTGCATCAGAACCGTGAAGAACCATGGAGACAACTCGTCTACCTCATGCGCGGAATGCTCTATGATACGACTAACAGCGATGGCGGATACAAACGCCCAGAAGAGCTAGATGCAGACCTAGAAGTCCTTGAGAAAACACTTCTCAGCACAGGTTGTCTCCACCTTATTAAGCTCTACATCACACCTCTTCGTCATAAGCTCAGCATCTTCGGATTCCACCTCGCTACTATCGATATTCGCCAGAACTCAGAGTACCACGATGCAGCAGTAAGCCAACTCCTCGTAGCAGCAGGCATTGAAGATGGTGAAAATTTCGCCACTTGGACTGAAGAAAAACGCTGTGAATTCCTCAGCGCAGAACTCCTCTCTGCAAGACCATTCCTGCACGACTCTGCATCTGCAGGAGAAGAGGCTGACTCAGTACTCAACAGTTACCGTGTCATCGCAGACCAGATAGATAACTACGGCACAGGCGGCATCGGCGCATTTATCGTTTCCATGACTCGCTCAGTTTCTGATCTACTCGTAGTTTACCTACTTCAGCGCGAAGCAGGCATCCTCGTTCAGACAGAAGACGGCCTCGCCTCGCCTATAGAAGTAGTCCCACTCTACGAAACCAAGGACGACCTTGACTCATCTCAGGACCTCCTTTCAGGATTCCTAGATCACCCAGTTACTAAGCGAAGTCTCGCGCTCCGCTTCCCAGATGGCAATATTTTCCAGCAAGTAATGCTCGGCTACTCAGACTCTAACAAAGACTGCGGCATCCTCTCCGCTCAGTGGTCACTCTACCGCGCTGAAAAGGCAATGGTAGAAATAGCTGCAGAACGAAACATCAAGCTCAACTACTTCCACGGCAGAGGAGGCACCATCTCTCGTGGGGCAGGTCCTACTCAGTGGTTCATGGAGGCACTTCCACATGGTTCACTCAGCGGTCACTTCCGTATGACTGAGCAGGGAGAAACGATAGCACAGAAATATGCAAACCTCTCAAATGCTACCTACAACATCGAGCTACTCATCGCATGCGCCGCATCCACAGCCGCCAAGCACAAGCTAGGTAAAGCAATAGTAGATCCATGCATCAGCATCATGCCCAAGCTCTCTGAATGCTCAGAAGCCGCATATCAAAAGCTGCTCAAGACGGAAGGATTCATTCCATTCTATCGTGAAGCCACTATCATTGATGCTCTTGAAAATTCACGTATCGGCTCACGCCCATCACGCAGAACTGGTAAGAAAGACTTCTCGCTAGATGACCTTCGCGCCATCCCATGGGTATTCTCATGGACTCAAGCTAGATTCTATCTCACTGGCTGGTACGGTGTAGGCTCAGCGCTCGATGCCATAAGGCAGAACAGCCCTACTGAATACCAGGCCCTTAAGGACGGACTTAAGGAATCTAAATTCCTCCAGTACGCTCTAACAAGTGCTGAGACAAACCTCGCCAGTGCCAACCGCGAACTCATGATAGCTTATGGAGACCTCTGTACAGATCCAGTCCTCAAGGAACGTTTCATGGCTATCATCCTTAAAGAATTCGACCTCACTAAAGAACTCCTCAGCGACATCTTCGATGGTGAGTTTGACCAGCGTCGTCCACGCATGAGTAAGACACTTGATATCCGTGAAGAACCACTCAAGGTTCTCCACCATCAGCAAGTAGAACTCATTAAGCAATGGCGTAAACTCAAAGCAGATAACAAAGAAGAAGAAGCAGAAACACTCTTCCCTAAGATTCTTCTGAGCATTAACGCTATTTCATCAGGCCTCAGAACTACTGGTTAGCCCTTATCCTAAGAGACGACAGATAGTGATCTAAATCCATACGAAGCACCTAGTACACCTAGTGATGAAATGTCTACCAACCTGACTACCAGCGAGGAAGACATTTTCATCACAGATACTGGTGCCTTTCGTACGGATACCTCTCTATTCTCTATTCTGCACAGCAGACTTTATCAGCCCTCCCCTATTTGTCTTCAGAGCGGAGTCAAAGTGAAACCTGAGTCAGAAAAGACAACTCTCTCTACCGGCTCCGTCAGTATTTCTATCTACCTCACTCAGCAACATAGAAATAAGACGAAGTGGGACTCGGTGCTCGTAGGTAAAATGTACATACTCCTTCTTCTGATGCTCATTATTGCATGCATGGCTATTCACGCCTACCTCATGCTCGGCATCATCATCCCTGCTCTAATCTATGGCAGCATGACACCGAAGAATCACCGCATTAGAGTTCAGCAACAAGACGACGGACTCATTGAAATACTCAATGTAAACCAAGACTTCCTAAGCTATTTCCCTATCAAAGCTAATCTAAAATAAAGCCACACGGACTAGCGTGATAAATCCTCTTGATACATCACTCGGATACCAGCATTTCGCAGCACCTCAGCTCCGAAAAAATGATCATCTAAATGAAATGCTACCAATGTGAGGTCTTCAGGATGAATAAGCATACTATAAGCAAAATCTACATTCGTATCAGCCTCCTTGAGAATCGCCAAACATCTTTCCACCCCTGTGCATGACTCCCTCAGAGCCACCACCACCATATTACATGTAGTGTGCGGAATACCCTTCTCTAAAAATAACTGGCCCACCACTTCAGGGTCAGTAACGATCATGCGCACTATCGTCGCATCCTTAGCATCCTGCATACTAAAGCCGATAACATCTTCACCAACATTACGCACTAAAGCTAAGATCGAGCCCAGAGACCCCACTCTATTCTGTAATAAAACAGAAAACTGCTTCACCACAACTCCATTTTTCTTTACCGCTACATCTGCCATAATCGCATAAAATAATTATCTCTTCACACCCATGAGAGGGAGTAATGTAAGCTTACCTGTGGTCGTATTCTCAATGATCACTTCCTTCTCATTCACGTCCTCTACTCTATAAGATGTCCCTTTCAGATCATAAAATTCATCATCACGCTCTACAACAAGGTGCTCACCAGTATCATTCATCTTGAGAACAGCCACAGCATCAACCGCCTGAGACTCATAGCCAGCATAGAGCTCTCTAGATTGTCCAGTTTGCTGATCTTCCACCATCAGCGTCACCAGTTCTTTATCCTGACCACCAGTAAGCTTATTATTCACCATCTTCTTTTTAATCTGCTTTACAGTAAGACCAGTTAACCCGATCTCACTTCCTTCAGTCACCACTGGATTTGTATTATCCGCAACGTCATTAGCTCGGAGATCGTACACTTCCACCCTCCCTACATCCACCGCGCGCACTTGCACAGGAAGTGACTTCTCAGCATACCCCGTCATTGTGACCTTTTGAGCCATGACTCCAGTATCTATAAATTCTATAGGCAAACTCTTCCCACTGATCCTCTGCACCACCCCGCTACTGCTAGCAGCCCCTGTATTACTAGCTGCTCCTGTATTGCTAGGGGTCGTATTACTATCGACACTTGCGCTAGCAACAGACGCTACAGTTGTTGTTACGGTTTCAGCCTCTACCCCATTAGTACGATCCATCGCTTTTTGCACCAGCGCCTCAAGCTCTTCTTCACTCCATTCTAGAGCGAGTGCATCATCTCCAGCCTCAGTCTCCATCCCTAACAGAACTGCAATAACATCATCATTCCCCTCAGCGAAATCTCTTGCTAACCTCCCATCATTAGAAACAGCATAAAGATTAGCTCCCTCAATCAAGAGAGCTTGCACAGCCTCAGCATGACCACGCTCAGCAGCTATCATCAGACCTGTCTTATCTTTACTTCTAGCATAAACAGAAGCTCCATAACGCACCAGCACAGGAATAGACTCATGTTTATTTTGATCAGATGCATACAAGAGCCCAGTATCTAACAGCTCTTTACTCTGTGAAGCCAGTAATTCGATCGCTTGCGGTGAACCAGAATCTAAAGCATGAATAAGTGGAAACTTCCCCACCTTATCCTTAGCCTGCGCACTTGCTTCCTTATCGATAAGGTAACGGATAATCTCTGCGTTACCATCACTCCCCGCAGTCAAGCTAGAGCGAGATGCTTCCATAAGCGGAGTAATCCCATCCACATCAGCAACATCCACTTTCGCTCCATGCTTTACTAAATAGCTTAATGCAGACATCGAGCCTGATTCAACTGCCACATGCAGCGCTGTTCGGCCCGCAAGATCAGCCTTAAACATATCGAACTCCTGAGCCTTAAAAAACTTCAATGCTGAAAGATCATCATTTTCAACCGCTTTAAAAAAACCGAGCTGATCCAGACCGTAGCCAAATAATTCCAAACCAGCTGCATCTTCCTCTGACTGAGTCTTCCTATTACAGCTACTAAACACCACAGAGCCAACAGCCAACGTCACTAGCGACATTCCACCTACATCCTTTGCAAATGATGTCAGATAATGGGAAAATTTGTTACGGGTATTCTTACTATTCATAAACCTATAGTACCATGAAGTCACTTACGGTCAACCTCAAACACTAAGTCAAAAACTACAAGTAAAGTTTAAATCATGAACAAAAATTCACCTCCTAAATACTCTCCAACCTCCATCTTAAAAGCCCTATTTCTATATGATAATGATTATCAATAAACATAGTGAAATAAATAACAGATATATCATCTAGAGCTCTTGACCCCTTGAAACAATAGGATACATTAAAACCAAGAAATAATAGATAACTTACAAATACAATGATCAAAAAAGAATTAGAAGACGCAATCAACGCACAGATAAATCAAGAGCTCACAGCATCATATAGCTACCTTGGCATGTCCACATACTTTGACGAACTCAGCCTCGATGGACTAGCATCATGGATGCAAAACCAACACGGCGAAGAGCAAGAGCACGCAATGAAACTACTCAACTACCTCCAAGATCGTGGCGGTCGTGTTCAGCTTGCAGCTATTCCTAGCCCACAAGTAGAGTTTAACTCCATTCTTGAAGTATTCGAAATCTCACTCAGCATGGAAATCGAAAACACAACTTCTATCAATGAGCTCTACGACCTCGCACTCCAGCATAACGACCACGCGACCAAGAGTCACCTCCAGTGGTTCCTCGACGAGCAAGTAGAAGAAGAGAAAAGCATGGAAGACATCATCGCGAACCTCAAGCTCATCGGCGATGACAAAGCAGGTCTCCTCTACCTAAATGACAAGCTAGGTCAGCGCAAAGCTGAAGAAGAAGCATAATTTCATTTCAGGGTACTTCTGGAAACTAGCGAGATTGATGCAAAAGAATAAAACAAGTAGAGCAAGGCGCATATTTAAAAGGGATAAGTATCCCTTTTAAATATGGAACGAAGCTATACGTAGGTTTATTCTTTTGCCCGAAGGGTCGTATTTTGAACATATAAGCTTTGCTTGCAAACTTTCAAATCTAATAACAGAATCAGCAATATCGGGAGTTCTCAGAAGTCCCCTTCAATAAAAACTTCATCGAGTAGGGAGTGAGGTCACCCTCACTTCCCTCTCACACCACCTGCCATACGGTTCCGTAGCAAGGCGGTTCACAGCAGAGCTAGCTGTTCAGCGTATCTTGTCTCATTTTGCAGATTTATCCCCCATATTTCATCTTAAAAAATACGCTCGTTAGTTGGAACCTTTATTGCTAAAGGATTTTCGCAAAAAAACTAACCACTAACGAGCATGACAGATTGTAACCAAATTATTTTCCCTTTTGCAAGTAGCCAAAAAC
>CALJOJ010000036.1 GCA_937981665.1 uncultured Rubritalea sp. | reverse complement strand
TATAGCATACGATAATATGGATGCATTAGAAACAGCATTAATTAGAGAATTAAAACGGTTCTGGGAGGATGGAAGAAAAGCTTTTACACTTATAGGTGACGGCTACCTTCTCACTAAACTAAACGTTATTTGAAAATATTTAATTACTCGAAATTAACCCGTTAAGTCGTATCACTTGCTCCTAAATCCGTCGGGGGCGTAATCAATATTCCCTGCGCCGTCATTTTCCACGCAACGCTTGCATTCCCCACGTAAGCAGGCCATTCTGACTTTGGAATGCCTTTTACCTTCCAGGCTTTTTTGAGATTATGCCCACCTTCCGCATGGCGAATATAATAGATTTTAAGTCCCGCGTTTGCCACGTTGGCAATGATAGAAGGCAATACGACGGTTAGGATTATATATGATTTCATTTAATGATGATTAGGTTAGGGTGCAAAAACAAAATCACATGAAAGTCAGTCAGCCCGACACTCCGTTTAGTTTTTAAAAGAAAGTGTCATTTTATCGAGAATGGGCTTGGACGGGTTATCCGTTGTATCTGTCATTTTAACTTCAAACTGGAATCCATATCCTTGCGGAAGACTCGACAGATCTATCTTGGCTGCCGTTTTCGAGACCTGCTTGGAGAAGCCGGAGATATAGTCATACGTCTCCTTAACCTCTTCCCACTCGGTCCATTGATCGACCTTCCCATCATTGGATACATCCACGCCGACGCGCAGCTCTATGCGTTCAACCCAAGGTCCGGGGCTTACATAGTCCTTGGACATCTGGGTTGCTAGATAGAACTGCCCCTCGGCAAACATGACATCTGGATCGGGATGTCCACTGCCGAGATTTCCGCAGAAAGTGAACTGCTTGTTGATATCATCCGAAGTAAACCAGGCTACGCTCATCGCTTTTTTATTGCCATGTGCAGTCGAGGGGTCGAAATCACAGAAGAGATAGTATTGTCCACCGATGCAGATCGACGCCCAGTCGCCAAACGCATTCTGCTCTGGCTCATGAACTTCATACCTAGCAAATGCCACAGTCTGTCCTCGCCTGATCTTATGTTTGTTTTTTTTGCCTTCGTAAACTTTCCCTGGATAATTTTCAGGATCCTCCTTATGCCAATGTGGATGAATATGTTCGGCAAATTTTCCAGTAGGCTCAGTCCGTTCATCCACCGCAGGATCTAGGATCTTAAAATCGCTGATACCATCTGGACTGACCGCATGGGTCGCCAGTGGAGAATCCCATGCATGCGTGCTCGCATCGATCGGACTCCAGTCTTCAGCAATGACATGAAAGTTCCCGTCGAGATCGCGAATAAACGCACAGTCAGAGCCGTTCGAAGGATCCTTAAAGACCATGCCCATTTTCTTACCAATCAAGCCGTCGGTTAGATCTTCATCAATGATGAGATGCGGATTCTGATCGTTCGGGAAGTCATAATATAAATAGGCTTTACCGTCGACGATTTCAGCAGTGGTCATCCATCTGGCCTGATAGTCGGAAACCGGTCCATGATGCACCCAGTTAACCATGTCTTTACTCTGCCACGCATGGTAGCCGCCCTGCGTCTTTTGAAGCCCGCCATGCGCATTGTATTGACGCTTAAACGGTGTTGTTTTTAGAGGGACGTCGAATCCATCCAGCGTCGCATTCTTTGCTTCAAAGGTATTTTCATTCCTACCCTTATAAAGGCCGAACATCCAGTAATTGTCAGGACCTAGACTCAACATCACCGGTGCATCAGCCAGATTGGAGGGTCCGATATTCGAAACCGGCTTCCAGTTTGCCCAGACTGAAGACTGCTCAATGGTTAGCGATTGTGCTGATCGTTTCTGCTCGAAGCGTTTCAACACACTGGTAAATGTGCCCTCCTTTTCGACCGGAGCCACCTGTCCATTTTCAATTTCCAGGCTGGATTGCGTTTCGATTATTTCCAACCATTCCTGCTGTGTGTTAGCAGTCCACGTGACATCTGGTTCCCTAGCATTTGCACCTGTGACACAAAATGCTACCCCTGCAAGCGTTATTATTGTCGTTCTTCTCATTATCGGTTTCATATTGCGTGAATTTATAATAATTACTGTTTCTCTACCTTCTAGGATTGGAACAGTAATTATTCCTAAATTGTTGACCTTCTTTAATTCTTCTTTTTAACATCTTTGTTATATCCATCCAGATCCACCTCCTTCGTTCCTTTGAGAGCTTTGGATGCATCACGGACGATGACGTTAGGATGATGCTGCTCGGAATCGGTCTGGATCTCAAACGACCAAGCATACTCACTTGCTCCTAAATCCGTCGGGGGCGTAATCAATATTCCCTGCGCCGTCATTTTCCACGCAACGCTTGCATCCCCCACGTAAGCAGGCCATTCTGACTTGGGAATACCTTTTGCCTTCCAGGCTTTTTTGAGATTATGCCCACCTTCCGCATGGCGAATATAATAGATTTTAAGTCCTGCGTTTGCCACGTTGGCAATGATAGAAGGCAATACGACGGTTAGGATTATATATGATTTCATTTAATGATGATTAGGTTAGGGTGCAAAAACAAAATCACATGAAAGTCAGTCAGCCC
>CALJOJ010000035.1 GCA_937981665.1 uncultured Rubritalea sp. | reverse complement strand
TTTTGGCTACTTGCAAAAGGGAAAATAATTTGGTTACAATCTGTCATGCTCGTTAGTGGTTAGTTTTTTTGCGAAAATCCTTTAGCAATAAAGGTTCCAACTAACGAGCGTATTTTTTAAGATGAAATATGGGGGTTAGGGATTTGGCTGACGTTTAATGGGCACAAAAAAGCACCGACGGTTGTTAGACCAGCGCGGTGCTTTAGGTGGAATCTTAATTTACTCTTGATGACTATGATTTAGTGCCGGCAGGATTTACCTCTGCATCTAAGTTTGCGTCTAATAGCTCGCGGCGGAGGTTGATACCTTTATACTTACTGAATAGGTAGACTATTGGTGACGCGATGAAGATGGATGAGTACGTTCCGACTACCACACCAATCATAATGGTAAGGGAGAAGTCTGAGAGTGCCTTACCGCCGAAGATGAAGAGCACGAGTACTGCTGTGAATGTGGTGACAGATGTAAGGATCGTTCTTGAGAGCGTAGCGCTGATCGCTGCGTTCATCACGTCTTTCACTTCGCCTCGCTGAGTCTGGAGACTCTCACGGATACGGTCGAAGACAACGATGGTGTCGTTAATAGAATAACCTGCGATCGTGAGGAAGGCACCGATGTGGATGAGTGATAGCTCATCGCCGATGAGGAATAGGATGCCAAGACAGATGAGGATATCATGTACAAGCGCGAAGAATGCACCGACTGCGAATGAGAACTCAAATCTAACCGTGATGTAGATCATCACGGCGAAGAGACCGAAGATGAGCGCGTAGATCGCATTCTGGAGGAACTCGCCACCCATTGTTGCGCTGACTTGCTCTGTGCTTGACTCGACTACGTAGTAGCCATCAGCATTTTTAACATCAAATCCTGCAACAGTGGATCTTACTTTCTCGATCACGGTGTCTGTGTCTGCTGGATCAGTCTTAATCACGATGATCTGGTCAGAACCTGCTGGCTGCTCCATCTGGAGGCCGAAGTTCTTAGTGAGTGTTAGAGCTGCGATTTGTGACTTTAGGTTTTCTTTATCGACGGTTTCTCCAGCTGGAACTGATAAACGAGTGATTTCACCACCAGTGAAGTCGATGCCGAGATTTTCCTCGCCTTTGATGCCTACGAATACGAGGCCACCAACGATGAGAATAGCTGAGAGGATGAATGCTGGCTTCCGCTTGCTGAGGAAGTCGATCGCTCTCTTAGGCATAAGATTCATGAACTTGATGTTCTTTAGGATGCCTAGATCGGCTGCCCACCAGAAGAGTACGCGAGTACAAAGGAGAGAGGCGATCAGCGTACCGATGATGCCGATGGTAAGCGTAACTGCGAATCCTTTAACAGAACCAGATGCTTGCCAGAAGAGGATCACAGCGGTAATGAGTGTGGTGGCGTTCGCATCGAAGATAGCAACGAATGCTTTCTCGTAAGCTGCCGCGATGGCTGTGTGGACTGACTTGCCACGATCTAGCTCTTCACGCATACGCTCGTAGATGAGAACGTTAGCATCTACTGCCACACCGATGGTGAGGATGATACCTGCGATACCAGGTAGAGTGAATGATGCTCCAAATGCCGCCATTGCTCCGAAGAGGATGATGATATTTACAAGAAGGCCGATGAGGGCGATGATACCTGCGAAGCGGTAGTAAAGGGCGATGAATAGAGCTGTGAGTCCGAGGCCAATGAGACCTGCGTAGATTCCTTGCTTAACAGTGGCTTCACCGAGTGACGCTGAGATAGAGCGCTGCTCCATGACTTCGATGTCATTTTCGAGTGGGTTCTGAAGAGCTTTTACGAGGTCTTCAGCTTCTTGTTTCGAGTCGAGTCCATTTATGACGAAATTTTTACCGAGCGTTTCTGCTGCGAGTGTTGCGTAGTTCACTACTTTTCCATCAAGGACAGTGGCTATCATGTCTCTGCCCTGAGTTAGCGTGCCGGTGAACTCTCTCATCTTGTCGCCACCTTCGCTGGTGAGTTCGATGTTTACTGTGGAGTAGTTCTGTGGGCTGACCCAAGCTACTTTCACGTACTTGCCTGAGAGAGCTTCACGGCGCTTGATGAGAACGTTGGTCGTGATTTTCTCTTTCGTGTCTTTGTCTATTTCGGTGTGAGGGAGAGCGATGTATCCTGGTAGGATCTCTCCGGCAGCTACTGTGTCAGCGAGAGCGCGTGAATCTCTGTGCACGCTATGGATGGTGAGCTTAGCTGAAGTAGTGAGGAGGTTGATGAGCTTTTCCGCTTCTTCTGGAGCGAGTTTCGGGATTTGGATCTCTAGACGGTTACCAACGACGTTTACTGGAGCATCAAGCGCTCCATTAGAGTTGATTCGCTTTTCAAGAATGATCTTAGCTGAGTCCATTGCTGCAGGTGTCAGCGGGATCGGCTCCAGTGTGTCTGGGTCAATGTTAGGCTTCACTTCGAGGATGACAGACGTACCACCTACGATTTCGATGCCGCCGTTGAGGTTACTAGCTTCTGCAAATGTGAGCTCACCGCTGAGAATACTGCCTATCTTACTAGGGCTTATGATAGCGAAGAGTGAGCAGATGGTGACACCGGCTACGATGACTGTGCCGAGGTTACGCTTCTTCTTAAGCTTCTCAGTAGCGAGATACCAGAAGAGGAGAATGAGCAGGGTGACGCCTATCATTAGAACGGTAGTTCCTGATCCAGAGTTAGTTGCTGCTAATGTATTTGCGAGTGTTGTCATAAAATGGATTGTTTTGTGTAGGTTACAGTGTGGCTAGTACGACTGCGTACGCTCGTACTTCAATGAGCGGATAGCTGTTTAACGTTATTTCAGCTAAGGTCAACTCCTAGTTACTTTAAGTAGCAGATTTTGAAGGGTTAAATGGAGCTGAAGAACTTTTTCAATTTAAAAGTAGCAGAACTAACTATTCTACCCTAAAAAAGCCACTTATGGCTTTATTCCCTATTACTACATGGACCATTATAGCAGAAGCGACCCTTAACGGAGATGAGTCTGGGCTCAAATCGTTAAATGCTATCTGTTTAAAGTATAAAGAGCCGATTGACAAGATCATTAAGCTTAAAGGAATTCCTACTGAAAGGATTGAAGATGTTCGTCAGGATTTCCTGATAGAGATGATGAAGGGAAGCTTTTTTAAAAAGGCATCTAGAGTTCGTGGGAAATTTAGGACATTTCTTCTAAAGGCCTTACAGGATTTTCTGGTAGATGATATCCGCAAGGCTACTGCACAGAAGCGTGGGGGAGGCCTTGAGCATGTGGAGATAGAAGACAATATGGCCAGCTTATCTACTCAAACGATGGAGTTTGATGTGGTGTGGGCTGAAACTCTTTTTGATAATGCCTTACTAACTATCCGTGAGGAAACTTGTAAGCGGCGGGGTGAAAAGGCATGGGTGCTTTTAGAAGGATTTCTTACATCTAGTGATAAGAGTCCTGATTATGAGGAGTTGGCGGAGGAATTAGGAATTGGTGTCGGAGGAGCTAAAGCGGAAGTTTCTCGAATGCGGCAAAAATTCCGTGCTGAGCTAAGAGTTGAGGTTAGTAAAACGGTAGATGCTCCGCATGAAATAGATGAAGAGTTACGCTACTTGAAAGAAACGATGATGCACCTGTGGGGGATGAGAAATGGTTGATTCTAAGCGTGAAGACATGATGGCGTTCGTCTTTGATGATGCTATCGAAGAAGATGGGTTCGCTCCCGAAGGGTTCATAGATTTGAAGGAATTGGATCGCGGTGGGATGTCAGTGGTCTATTCAGCCCAACAGATTGAACCACCCAGAGAGGTTGCTTTAAAAATCATTCTTCCCAAGTACGTTGGCGACGATAACGTAAGGAAGCGTTTCCAGAGAGAGGGCGAGGTAATGGCTCGTCTTGACCATCCTTCCATCTTACCCATTTATCAGATAGGTGAGTGGGACGGGCTGAGCTTTATCGCGATGAAGATGGCGTCGGGAGGGAATCTACAGGAAGTTTTAGAAAGAAATACTCCAACTACCGAGAATATAGTGGACTGGTTGATCTCAGCTGGTGATGGTATTCACTTTGCCCATCAAGCGGGTGTGCTTCACCGCGATCTCAAGCCGAGCAATCTGTTGTTTGATCATACGGGCGCTATTTTTGTAGCAGACTTTGGAGTAGCTAAAATAACGCTCAGCCAGAATAATTCTCTGACGATGGCTGAAGCTCTGATCGGGACGCCTCATTATCTTGCGCCAGAAGTGGCTGCAGGTGAAGTGTTAGGAGGTAGTGTTGCTACTGATCAATACGGGTTAGGTACTATCCTTTATCAGTGTCTAACAGGTAGACGTCCTTATGAAGGTAAGGAAAATTTAGTAGCTCAATTACGCGAGATTGTGGAGCAAGAGCTTGTTGGGGTGAAGAAATTAGCACCTAATACCCCTAAGGACTTGTGTGTGATATGTGAAAAGGCAATGGCTAAAAATCCTTCAGATCGTTATCGATCGGTTATCGATTTTGTAGAGGACCTTAAGCTCTGGCGTTCTGGACTGCCGATCACAGCAAGACCAACAGGGATATTAGAGAAGTACTGGATGTGGACTCGGAGATATCCATTAGCATCAGTCCTTTCCTTGTTGCTCATCTTTACTCTTGTCATGGGTAGTATCCTCTTTGTATCTAATTATAAAAAGAGAGGGGAGTTGCTTTTTGAATCTCTGTTAGAAAGAGCAAAGTCTGAGCGGCTCGTACAGCAGCCTTCGTTTAGAGTTCGAGCGATTGATCTGCTATACACAGCTAGAGAGATTAAAGCATCTGATGAGATTCAGCATGAAGCTGTTGCGGTGTTGGGGTATTGGGATGTGGGTGAAGAGAATTTTGTGGAGTGGCTCGATGAAGAAAGTCCATTGTCTTATAAAATAGAAGAGATGACGGAAGGCCTCATATTGACTAGCAACATCGATAACCAAGTGAAGAAGATCCCGCTAGATGGTGTGCTTCGCTGTCCAGCGATATGCTCTGCAGACGGAAAGCTACTAGCCTTCGTGAAGGGGGAGGATATAGAGATGGTTATATATGATGTTAATCATGATTCTGTCTTTTCTGTTATTCCGATAGAAAGCTGGCCAGTCAGTATTCATTTTTCTAGTTCGAGCGATGTGATAAAAGTAGTCTTTGAGGATGAACAGGCTAGTTTATATAGTTTAGGTGGAGATCTTCTGCTAAGAAATTTTCACTCAGACGATCACTTAGCCAAGCCGGTCGGTCTGTCTTTATGGAGAGATGATTTTGTGCATTCAAGGCAGACAGTTCCTTATGGAGTGGAACGATCACCAGATCAAAAATACCTAGCTACCACAAGCGCTCGTGGAGTTATTATATGGAATAGTATGACTGGCAAAGCTGTTGATTACTATGAAACTGGTAATCAGCGTATAGACTCACCAACTGACGCGTGGTGGCTAGATAACCATAGGCTGTTGGTCCAGGTTCCTGGTGCTCAGGAGATCATAGAGATTGATGAGTTAGGATATATCATTAAGAAAACCAAGCAGCAAAGAGTACCGGGTTCAGTCATTAAAGATATTTTCCCAAATGGGGATTGGCATGTGGAGGTGAGGGATGAAGACGGCTCAAGTAAGATGGAATTATGGAAAAAAGGAAATTTCAATCATATAGGAAAGTGGGTGCCAAGAAAAGCTGATAAGTCGATTTGCCATCAAGATGGTGTTGTCAGTTATAATGACTGGAAGCTTACTCTTCCAGGTAGTCATGAAATTTTAAAAGCGATTGTTATCCAGGAGGAAGAGAAGGTCATTGTTCTTACCAATGGCTATGATATCTATGAGTGGGATCTAAGGATTTTGAGAAAAGAGCTAGAGGAGCTCGGCTTTTTATCTCCTAAAATTTCCAACTAAGAGAGGCTCCGAACAGATTTCTTACTGGTGCACTAAAATCATTGGTCACCCTGGTGTAGGTATACTGAGTCTGAAGCTGTAGTTCTGGGGAAATACGCCACCCTGCAGCTAGCTCAGCCCTTTGTACATCTGCTGACCATGGAACATCACCTCCTGATGGAGCAGCTACATTATTAGTAAATGTCTGCCCATATCTGGCGGCAAGCCAGACTCCAGGGATGATCTTATAGCGACTCTGAACGTAGTAGTTGAATGCCTGAAGATCTTCTCCAGTTCGGTCATACTTAGAGAAGAATGATTCTCCTGAAACTTCCCATTTACCATGAGCCCAGCGAGCATCTAGGCCTACTAAATTTTGGTTGAAATCCCCGCGATCGAAATCCGGGTTTAACTGATCAAAGGCATCTGCATCAAGAAAGGGACCGTGACTGAGAGACGCTCCGAATGCCCAAGCGGCATCAGGTTGGTAACCAATCCGGCCGGCATACGAAGGGGTATTAAAGTCACCTTCACCGAATTCCCATTCTTCAGGAAGGGAACCTAAAGATGTATTTTTTATCTCTAGTGCGTAATCCCATTTCCCAATTGTTCCGAAAGCAGCTATGCCGTTAGCGTAAGCAGGGCCCCAGATAATGGATGACCATTTTAGCTTGTCGGTGTAGATAGAAGGAGCTGAGCCATTGGCTCGATTTTCAATGTTCTGAGGTGAAATAGCCTCAATGTTCTGAGGGCTCACGCCTATGATCGAAGAGTAAGGAAGGGGGGCTAGTAAAAATGGGTTGTCCTCGTATTGGTTCGTCCAGTTTCCTACTACAGTGGCAAATTTACCTACTTGAAAATTAAGCCGGTTATCTCCGAGCGGACGATAGTTTAAGAATAAGGTATCGAAACGATAATCACCATCTAACTCGGTTCCTGGATCAAATCCACGATCAACTCGAAATGTCGAATGAAAGTAAAGGTAAGGAGTAGGATGAAAGTCAAAATCTAATGAAAGTGAAGGAGCAAAAAGAACATCGTCATCAAACTCTAGAAAGCCTGCTGGGATTTCACCTCCAGCCCAGATTGTATGTTTTATTTCACCGCTGATGTTCCACTCATTAGCGGAAGCTATTCCTGAAATTATGAATAAGAAGGTAATCGTTAATCGTCTCAAAGCTATGGGAATTCGATGTTCAGAGTTTTGTTAGGAGTAATGGTAACTGACATTGTCCAATCAGTTTTCTTATCTACTTGAGCATGTAGGGTGTATGTACCAGCTGGAATTCCGCTTAGGTTAAATTTCCCTGATGTATCTGTGGTAGTATAGAACGGGGTGTCGACGACAATGATACTGGCATTCATGTGATCATGGATTTCGCAACTGAGCCTTACGAATCCTACTTTATCAAAGGTGACGCTAGGGACTGGATTTTGATCAGATTTATAACGCCCGATGTCGAAACGTTTTGTTTTAGATAGCGAATAAATATTATGATAGTCAGGATCTTTATTCGGAAATTCTATAACAGTTCCTTTAGGCACAATAGTGAGATGTTGAGAAAATTGATAATTCTGCTGAGCGATGGTGATTTTTGGTGATTTCACTGGAGCTGTGAGACCTTCTTTAGTTAGCCAGACTGCTCCTAATACGGTGGGAGTGGGAGCTACTTTACCTGATATCTTTCCGCGGTATTTTCCGGAAGGTACTGTGGTTTCCTTGCTGATAGGTAGAGGAAGTATTCCTGATACTTCGCCGGTCTTTTCTGCTAGGAGACTGACGGTAAGGATTAGATAAATATTCAGAAATAGTTTCATAGAGAAGAAGTCAAAGGTTCTCTCCCTTGATGCAGTTCACACTAACGCAGCTCGGCTAAGTAATTAAAGAAAAAAGTCCCTAGTGCTGACAGATAAGGGGCTAGGTGAATAGTTGTATTACTAGATAGAAAAAGCGCCCTTGTGATGAACAAGGACGCTTAGTATTGGGGAGGGGGTTGGATGAACAACGTTTTAGAATTCTTTCTTGAAGCGGAGGTAACCAGTGTGGCTATCAAAGTCAGAAGCATAGTTTCCTTCGTATCCTACTGAGATAGTAGAACTTTCTGATAGTCCAAAATCAAGACCCGTAGCGAACTCGAAGCTACTCTGAGAAATTGAAGCGCTATCTAGATTGAACTGTGAGCCTGTAGCTAGTCTCGCAGTAGCTGAAGTGCTTTCATCAAGCACGTCATAGTAATAACCGAATCTTGAAACAAGTTTCACTGGTGTGGCTCCAAGCTTGAAGCCAACTTCATGGCTAACTCCTACGCCTAACTCGAAGATGTTAGTACTATCATCTGATACAGATAGTCCAAGGCCTCCGTCTTCAGTAAAGCTGTCTCTTGATGTGTTAGCGAACTGTAAGCTAGCGAATGGAGAGAACTTATGATTAGCAATTGTCTTATCTACACCTACTGAGACTTTCGCCGCAAATTGGTCTAGGTTGAAATCGCTATCAATATCACCAAAGTTGCTATTACGGCTGGCTTCAGCATCACCGAAGCTGTATCCTAATCCACCGCGGACAAAGAAGTCATCCTTAGCGTATTGACCGTATAGATTGAAACTGAATGCCTCAATGTCTGTATTGGTAAACCCTGCGTCTACTTCGATGTCTGAGTATGATATAGCTGCACCAACACTTAGTCTGCTAGTGATTGATTTACCATAACCTAAGATGAATGCTGCGCTATCTGAGTCATATCCATTATCAGTTACACTTGATCCACCATCTCGTTCTGCACTTCGACCTGAAGCCTCGAACCAGAAACTATCTGACTCGTTAGCTTGAGCTAATTGTCTTTCAATAGAGTTGAACGTGCTGCTTTGGTTCTCGTATAGTTCACGAGTAACACCAGAGCTTAGATCAGGAAGTAACTGAGCTGATGATGCTTCAAATCCAGCAGCATCAGAAGCGTCTAGCTGGCTGATGATGTCTGTAACTGTAGCGTCAGTGTTAAGCGATAGATCTGCCTGTAAAGCCTGGGCAAAGGAAGTAACGTTAGTATCGTCAAATGCTTGAGTAAGATCCGCGTTAGAAGCTTGCACTTGAACTGTGTCAAGAGGCTGCTCGGCTAATTCGAAATCTAGTAAGAGACTGCTGTCTTCAATGACTACATTAGTACCTCCAACGATAGAGTCTGAAGTTAGAATAGTAGTCGAGTCAGCAAGATCTACAGCTGTAATGTCTTCTACATTAACTGCGATTGTACTACCTGCTTCAAATGTCGTTACTCCATTAACGGCAAGTGGTGTATCTAAGTTGAGTCCAAGAGTACCCTCTACATTAAGGTCACTGTTATCTATTGTTTGACCGTCGATAGTGGCAACTCTTCCAGCGAGAACATTCACTGAATTTGTTCCTGCTCCTAAGTCAATTAATCCAGTGATGGTTGAGTCTCCACTAATGTTAAGTGTATCGTCTCCTGTTCCTGTAAGAACTCCACCGTTCAGGCTTCCATCAAGCTGATCTATAACGATATCACCGACTGCAGTAGTAGTATCGATCGCTGCAGTAGTACCTGTGATATCACCGCTGTTTACAATGCTTCCTGTAGACGTAATGCCTTCTAACAAAATACCAGCAGAAGTCTCAGAAGAGATGCTTCCAGTAGATCCGTTAGTAATGTCGATATCTGCAATGGATGCAGCTGTACCTGAGACACGAATACCTGCAGCAGCTCCTGATGTTGGTGCGTCACCTCTACCTAGAATAGATCCATTGTTTGTAATGGTTTGATTTCTGTCTCCGTCTCCTGATTGGATAGAAACACCAGAACCTTGGTTACCTTCACCAGCGTCAATGACACCACCTACTTGGTTATTTAGAGTCGCGTTGTTTGCTGTTGAGTCAAAGTAGACAGTACCGTTACGCTGATCACCAGTTCCTGTGATTGTTCCAGTGTTATTGACTTCGAGTCCTGTTCCGTCGATGTTTAGTGCGCGGCTAGCTGATGAGATAGTTCCAGCGTTATTTACAACTGCATCAGTGAAGTCACCGCCGCCAGCTGCTGTAGCATTACCGAAGTAGAGACCATTCTGTTCGCCAGAGATGACACCGCCTTCTTGGTTTTCAATAGTGCCGTTGAAGCTTACACCATTTACAAAACGAATGCCTGCTGTTGTGCCTGCATTACTTTCTGAGTCAATGAGACCTGAGTTAGAAATATTTCCAGTGAATAAACCTGTAGTGGTAGCATCTAGAACACCGCTGACACGCTCACGCTCGAAGCGGATTCCGTCACCAGCTGTCGCGAATCCTGCATCATCAGCACCACGGCCTTGAATAGTTCCTGTGTTGTTGATGTCGAAATTATTACCTTCAGCAGAAAGTTCAGATGAGAAACCAGCACCGAGATTATCTTCTCCAGCATCGATTACTCCGTCATTGTTGAGGGTAAAGTCTTGAGCAGTGCTATCTGCGTAGACAGTACCGTTACGCTGATCACCAGTTCCTGTGATTGTTCCGGTGTTATTGACTTCGAGTCCGCTGCCTCCAGCGATGTCTACTACTCTTGAGTCAGCAGTAAGCTCACCTGTGTTATTAATGGTAGATCCGATAGCTGTGGAAGAGACTGTCGAAGTGACGCCTGTAGTGGCGATGCTTCCTACATTGTTTAATGTAGTAGTGTCTTCAGTAAGAGCAACTGCTGTAGCATCTGCGACTGTGATGACAGAGTCTGCTGCTACTTCGATGATCTCGTCCGCTGCTGCTGTAGTAGTGGTTACAGTAGTACCATTTGGTATCTCAGTGCTTTGCGCACTTAGTGGTTCGACTGATGCTGCTGCGAGCGCTGAAAAGAGAATTAATGATTGGCCCTTTTTTCCCCATGTAGACCACATGCGTAGTGTGTCTGACTTTAACTGTTGTTCGTTTTTGTTGTTCATTTTGTCTAAAATATTACGTGTTCAATAGTACTTCCGTAATTTTTCAGATGTGGTTTCATCTTTTTGTTAAAAAGAGTGAAAAAAATGTGATGAAGGGGCTGACTAGGTCTTTTTCTTTTTGAAGAAAAGCTTTAGCCCGAATATTTCACGATAGGGTGTTTAGGGTTGGTGCTGGTTCTTTAGCTTAGAGTTTAGGCTGCGTATTTGATGAATAGCTCCAATTGAGGGCGTTTTCATCCTTTTTAGGCACAGCTATCGCTACTCCCTCCAGTGTT
>CALJOJ010000034.1 GCA_937981665.1 uncultured Rubritalea sp. | reverse complement strand
TATTCAAGTTCTTGTAAACGGTCGAGGTGACGACGGACTTGGATTTGTGTCCAGCTGGTGAACTCGCGTACTTCACGACGAGTAAAAAGCGTTTCTTGTTGGCTTATTTTTGAAGCCTTCTTTTTCTCTCTAACAAGTGTCTTGATGCTTTCCAACAAGCGTCTTGTTTGGGGTGGAAGCTCATCGAGGGATCGTCCTAGTACTTCGGGTGCTAGTTGGTTCGCGGCTTCAATGTCTTCGAGCGTTACGGGCAGCATTTGGATTTCTTTGTCCCCTATCTTGTGAGTGATGAGCTTTCGCTGGTGTTGGTGGAGCAAGGCTATTGTGTCGATGAGGGTGAGGTATTTTTCGTGATCTCGTCTTGTCCGGGTGCGTCCGCTGGTAAATGTTAGATACTTAGCGTATGGGTTTGCTATCCGCATTGGTTGGATGAGACGTTGTGCGTTTTGCATCTTGTCGAGGATGATTTTTCGTTCTTCGCGCGCGATGAAGCCTCTACTTTTCGTTTTTGGCTACTTGCAAAAGGGAAAATAATTTGGTTACAATCTGTCATGCTCGTTAGTGGTTAGTTTTTTTGCGAAAATCCTTTAGCAATAAAGGTTCCAACTAACGAGCGTGTTTTTTAAGATGAAATATGGGGGGCATTAAAATCAGAGCTTGATAGCTTAATGAACCTTAACTTTAAGTTCTTTAAAAATCACAAATCCTAATACGCGGCAGTATAAACACTTAGACAAAAGTGTCAAAGTTCGCCTTCTCTTACGATGGTTATTCTATGACGTGAAATAGTTAATTCCCATCCCTTCTTACTCTCCGTCTCGCTGTGCCTTCTTCACGCTGTAGTCACTACCGCCCATGATCAATCTTGCACCTCGACTGCCCATAAGATACGTGCAGAACCAGCTAAAGAAAACCGAGATCCTACTACGGAAATTAACTAAGAACATGATGTGCACCACTGCCCAGATAAACCATGCGGTAAAGCCCTTTAGCTTCCAACCTCGGATATCTGCCACTGCACGGTTACGGCCAATCGTTGCTAGATTCCCTTTATCAAAATATTTAAACTCCCCACGTTTCACCTTATTAGGTTTCTTTAGCTCCTTACGGATGATCTTACCCACAAAGCCCCCACCTTGAATCGCACCTTGAGCCACCCCTGGTACAGGATCCCCAGTCTTGGCATCTTTCGCAGCAGCTTGGTCACCTATCACGAACACATTAGGGTGCCCAGGCACACTCAGATCTGACTCTACGATCACTCTGCCAGATCTATCTTGCTCTACTCCAAGTGAACCTCCTAAGTCCGATGCCTTCACACCCGCTGCCCATAGTACATTCTTCGCTGCGATAAATTCGTCACCACATATCACACCATCTTCGCGCACCTCGGTCACGCGCTTGCCCAGCTTCATCTCTACGCCCAGTTCTTTTAGCTGGTCGTACGCTGCATCTGAGCTCTCTTGCGGGAAAGACTTTAATACCCGATCACCACTCTGGATCAAGATCACCCTAGCGGTACTCGTATCCACCTCACGGAAATCTGCCGGAATAGAACGCGCCACCTCAGCCATCGAGCCAGCCATCTCGCAGCCAGTCGGGCCACCACCTACCACCACAAATGTCAGTAAGGCCTTACGCGCCTCTAGATCACATTCCACCTCAGCCGCCTCAAAGGACAGCAAGAATTTACGCCTGATCTCGGTAGCATCATCTAGCGTCTTTAAGCCCGGAGCAAACTTCGCCCACTGCTCATTACCAAAGTACGAATGCGTAGCACCTGCAGCTAAAACCAAGTAATCATAGCGTAATGACTGATCTGGCATATGCACCTTACCGCCCTTTAGATCCACGCTATCTACTCTTGTTAGAACAGATCTCAGGTTCTTCTGTTTACGGAAAATTCTACGGATAGGTGCCGCAATGTCTGATGGATCAAGACCCGCAGTAGCCACCTGATACAACAACGGCTGGAATAAATGATAATTTCTACGGTCAATCAACACAACCTCAACATCCACTTTACGCAATTGCTTAGCCGCAGCGATACCACCAAAACCACCACCAACAATCACAACGCGCGGTTTCCTGTTAGATCTAGAGCCAGCCTCGCTAGGACAATGCGCCACTCCATCCTTATTACTTGAGGTAGAGCTAGAGGTAGAGCTAGAGGTATCCACCTTCACTCCGTTACTCTCCTGCTCTGCACTATTTTTCGTATCAAATTGTTCAGCCATGATCGTTTATTCACTCATTTAATAAATGATGCCTCCCCAGAATGCAAACCTTACTACCACACACCACCCCAATGAGTAAATATTCACCTTCAGGCTATTTCTAAATATGACAGAGCACTGTAAAAAAATGAGCACTCAAGGTGACCTTCAATTTTTCTAAACGCTAAGTGATTTCTATTAACTCAGCGATGTCTAAGCAACGAACTTTAACACCTTCTTGGTCTTCACCCCTCGATGTGTGAAAATGCCCGAAGTAATGATCTGTTACCCCGCTAGCTATTCGAATCTGCTTAATAAGCACGCTCTCGGCTTCTAGATCATTGTTTAGATCATCATCCGAGCAGGCATAGGACTGGACAAACGGTGCGCTGATGGGATGGTCTCTAAGAATACCAGTATGAGTGAGCAAGATATCAAAAGCTCCTCCACCTTGATTCAGCGCCCCTACTTGAGTGATTGCGTCCTTCGGCACAGACTCGCTCTCCGGCCAGCATTTCCCGATATCATAACGTACGCATTTTCTATCTATACTAGTAGCCCCACTGACCGTTAAAATACGTTTCCCTCTCCAGTTAATAACGTCGACCTCCTTGGCTAAGTAGAAGCTATCAGAACCCAGCTCTTCAGCTACCACCCTATTTTGCCAAAACTCTGGATTATCGTGATTCCCACGTATCAAGATGACTGAGGCGCCCTCGCTCTTCATATAGTTTGCTAGATTTTTCAGCCTCTCACTCTCGTAAGCATCATAATCACCCAGCATTATCAGCGTAGCTGGCTTTTGAATAGTCTTGATCATAGCACAAGCTCGGTTAAGAGCTTGGTGTAAATCCCCCATAATGTAGAGGCGATGGGCATCTGGTATATTCATTCACTTTAAATGTGAAGTACTCTCCCCCTTTAGGCAAACAGAAATATTATCCATTCAGCAGAGAGTCGAATTTCACCTTTTTCTCTGGAATATTAGGCATAAAAAAGCCCACTGCATTCAACAGCGGGGCTATCTTTAAAGAATGGTCGGGGAGACAGGATTCGAACCTGCGACATCGGCGTCCCAAACGCCGCGCTCTACCAAGCTGAGCTACTCCCCGATCAATTAAGTTCTTCGTTAGAATGCCTAAACATTCTCTTGGTGCGGGCGGAAATTGATCTAGTTTGGCGAAAAGATCAAGCTCTCTTTTGCAAAAAATGTACTTTTCTTTATTTGCCTAGTTTAGAGCGCTCCTTCATCGCTCTTTGGAATAAAGCTTTAGACGCCTTACATCTACTAGTTAACTCTAACATCGCTTCGCTCATTGCCTTGTTATTCGTTTTAGACTCATTTTTTTTCTTCATACGAACTAGATCTTCTAGAGTTTCATATACATCTGATAAGGAGCGTCCTATATCTCTATCCTCAGTGTCGATAAGCCTTCTGTATGCTGCATCAAAATCATCTATAGCCTTCATCCCCTTCATCAGATACCCAGAACCCACCTCATAGCTTTCCTTGCCACACATCCAACTAATGCTATTTAGGATAGTATTCGCCTCACGAGCGATAAAAAACCTCTCAAGACGTTTATTTCTCGTGGCATCCCCTCTGAGGAGAATCATCTTCGCTGAAAGATGGTTAGGATTTTTATCTACAATATTCTGTAATCGTTGCCTCATTTTCTTATCAACTGCGTATGGCCCTATGGACTTAGTGCCTATATGCTTTTGGATTTCAGCAAAATCATCTGATGCTTCCTTGATCTCGGGGACCGAGCTATCACCTAGCATCTCGGCTGCTTCTTGTACATTGCCCGCAGTCAGCACCTCATTCCTGATAAAGAAAGATTCCTTTTCTAGCGCTATCAGCTGAATGATTTCTGGCTCGGCTTCTGCAGCCACGATGAGACGCCCAGACTTAGTCTTATCCAACAGTATGTATTGGAATTTCTCCCAAAATTCATAGCCTTTCCTAATCCTATCTCCATAAAGAACACCTATAACCATAGTGCCTTTCTTTAGCTTCACGCCATTCGCAGATGCCATGAGCTGAAGGCAGACGGGCAGGCTCAGTTGGCCTCTACTATTTGAGTGTATCTTAACTGCTGTATTGATGTTTATCCCTACGGCATCGTACTTTTTAAAGCGATTGTTCATCATGCTACTAAGCATACCTTTAAATTGGCTCAACTGATCATCCTTCACCGAGGGAGTGACCGATAAGCTCAGACTAGATTTTGAGCCTTGTTTAGGAGATACAGTTACATCTAGCACTACTAGTTCCGTACGGCTTTTTGGTGCTACTAACTCATTCCCATCTGAGTCGTATTCACCCTCTTGGTGGATTACCTGTAGAGGTAGGGTCAGCGTACTCTGTTGCTGTTTCCAGCGAGTAAAAACATCCTTTTTCACTGGAGGTTTTTCACCTCTATTAGGCTTATTTACCACGTTACCGACGTCCTTCGGGTTTTCAGTATCGGTCAATCGAGGCTTTGGTTCATCGGTTATTACAGGTTTCGGCAGAGCTGGCAAGATACCCTTCCACCGGCTATTATCTACCTGATGACCTGCATAAATTGGATCACTAGGCATGTAGGCTATCATCACATCTTTCATATAAGCAGCGAGTAAGTGCGCCTCGCTACCTTTCTCACTAGCCAAAAGCCCATTCATGATACGCTGTATTTTGAACATTGCCTTAGTGCTCTCCACTTGATCAGGAGCGGCAGGTTTGATTCCATTTGCTAAATCTTGGTTCACTCTCTGAGCATCCTGGTTTGCTGGATTAAGTCGTATAGCGAGCATCAGAGTCTGCGCACTGAGTCTGTGTTGTTGAGCACTACCATCATGCTCACGCCTCACCAATGCAGTAAGTTGTTCTGAAAGAATAGTACACCTCGCCTTGCTCAGAGGTAGCTTGTCTACATGGAACATCAGCCTATTCTGCTGCGGTTGCACGTATTCACTCTGAGCGTAGCCAAGCGAGATTCCCGCCATCAAAATGCTAGCACCGATAACAAAACTTTTCATGCTTCTAAACTAAACTCTTTTTTATTCTAGGTAAATACTAATACTATTTCTTAAAATAAAAAGGGCTTTTTTGATAATATGTGTTAAGCTCAATTCATGGCAAGAAAACGTGGAAAAATAGACAACCGTAACGAAGTTGATAAAGTGATGCTTCTCTACAAAACTGAAAAAGTAGCATGGAAAAAAGAA
>CALJOJ010000033.1 GCA_937981665.1 uncultured Rubritalea sp. | reverse complement strand
TTCGTTTTTGGCTACTTGCAAAAGGGAAAATAATTTGGTTACAATCTGTCATGCTCGTTAGTGGTTAGTTTTTTTGCGAAAATCCTTTAGCAATAAAGGTTCCAACTAACGAGCGTATTTTTTAAGATGAAATATGGGGGTTATGTAGATTACGTGCATGCAGCCCTTGATTCTTCATTGATTTTCTATTCCTCTTCATCATCTGAGAGCATATCCTTGAGACTACTGAAAAAGCTCTCTTGCTCCTCCTCAGAAGCCTCTCCGCCCATTATATCTTCATAGTCTGACTCATCAATGAAGCTGAAGTCTAGCTCTTTAATAAATGAACTAGTTTCACAATGGACGCGCTCACCGTACTTACTGCGGTAGTTACAATGAGTCATCGTAAGCTCATCTTGAGCACGAGTGATTCCCACGTAGAGAAGCCTGCGCTCCTCATCGATCGTACCCTCTTCCTGACTTCGTTTATGCGGTAAAATTCCATTTTCCAGCCCCACTAAATACACACAAGGAAACTCAAGCCCCTTTGAAGCATGGAGCGTGATCAGACAAACCCCTTTCTGCTTCTCAATGTCGTCATCATTATTCGTCTCCTGTAACGCCATTCTATCTAAAAATTTCTGCAAGGTCTTACCCTGCCTTGATGCATCACGCAGATAATCCACCATATCGTGAATCCCCTCAGCACGTTTCTCTTTCTCAGCATCAGTCTTACAACCACGGATCATCCACTCATGGTATTTTATCTTCTCCATGAATTCCTTAAGAACCTCGCCCATGTTCTCTTTATTCTGAGTCACTAGCATCCTGTCACGAGCATCAGTCACGAGTTCTGTAAATTCCTTTACAGAGCCGCGCACCTTAGCACTAAGTTGCTCTAACACCTCTTCCTCATGCATTACCTCCCAGACACTACAGTCACGCTCACGACTAGCCTCAGTCATCAGCATGATAGAGCCCTGTCCTATTCCACGCGGCGGTGCGGAGACAACGCGCAGTAGCGGAACATCACTATGCGGATTATAAAACATCTGCAGGTACGCTAACACGTCACGTACTTCTTTCTTATCAAAGAAACTCTGCGCACCTACCACACGATATGGAATATCTAAAGCACGCATCGCAGCCTCTAGGTTTCTACTTTGCTGGTTCGTTCTGAACAGAACCGCAAAGGCCTCCCACGGCTTATTCTTTTGACGAACTTCTTCGAACATCTCCTCCGCGATAAACTCCGCCTCTTCCTCATCACCAGGCATACTGATTAGTCGTAGCCGATTTCCGCCTGGGTGAAATGGCTTCAACTCCTTCTCACGACGACCAATATTATTTTTAATCAATGAGTTCGCCGTATGCAAAACGGCAGCACTACTCCGATAGTTAACCTCTAACAAAATCACCTTGGGATCCGGAAAAAAGCGCTCAAACTGTAAAATATTAGTCACATCAGCACCACGCCAACCATAAATACTCTGATCATCATCACCGACCACACAGATATTATAAGGAGCTCCCACTAGCTGCTGGACCAGCTTCATTTGCAGACCATTGGTATCCTGAAACTCATCCACTGTAACGTACTTGTATTTATCACGCAGTATATTACGCACATCTTCATGTTCACGCAGGAGTTTCTCAGCGAGCACCAACAGATCATCAAAATCAACCGCATTCTGCGCTCTTAGCTCAGAAGTATAAGCCTGGGCAATAACGGAAACTATCTCATCCGCATGGTCATCCGGAGCTAAGCCATCATTCTTATTCTTAGAAATCATCGATAACACCTGCATCGCATCGAGATTTAAATCCTTGCCACCCTTTCGCACGATAAGTTGCTTCATCAAGCCCACCTGATCACTGCCCGCGTAGATGGTGAAATTTTTCTTATAACCTAGCTTCTCAATCCCTTCTCTAAGAATACGCACACAAAGTGAGTGAAAAGTACACACAGTCATCTCCTTAGCAGACTTTTTATCCACCATTCCACTCACGCGCTCAAGCATCTCGACAGCACTTTTATTCGTGAAAGTAACCGCCAGAATGTTCGCAGGCTTAATACCCTGCTGTAGCATATTAGAGATTCTGCATGTTACAGTACGGGTCTTCCCAGTACCTGCACCTGCAAGAATGAGCACTGGCCCATTGAGTGCGTTTACCGCATCACGCTGAGCTTCGTTAAGACTAGAAAATGAGAATCCTGCTGACATCGTCGGCATCATTCTGCATGCCCACACTACTGTCAATCTTGTTTAATATAGGAATACAAAGACAAGCCGAAAGCTGACTCCTAAGAGCTAGCAACACTACTGCCTTTCATAAACACCCTCTTCTTTTTTCTCAAGGACCGTGAAGCCTGCCTTCTTCGCATCTGTGATGGACAGAGGTTTAAGAATCTTTGGTGTATTAACACGACTGATCACCTTTTTGATCGGGTTTCTGCATAATGGGCAAGCCTCGAGCGGCGGTCTATCTACTGGGCGTCGTAGTTCAAAGCCCTTCTTGCAGCTACGACAGCACTTATCGGAGTCTTCTGCGGCTTCTGTTATGTATTCGTATAGAGGCATCTTAGGTGAAGGCTAGACCTAGACACATAAATACGCAAGTCAGGAAAACCTGACTTGCGTGAAAATTTTTGTGTATTTAAAATACTAAAGTAAAAGAAGGTAAAGGCTACCAACTAGACTTAGTCACACCAGGGATCATTCCATGTGAAGCGAGTTCACGGAATGCAATACGAGATAGCTTAAAGCGACGAAGGAAACCGTGACGACGGCCTGTGTATTCGCAGCGGTTCACTACACGTGTAGGTGATGCATCACGAGGAAGCATGCTGAGTCCAATATAATCTTTTTCCTGCTTAAGTTTCGCACGAAGTGCAGAATACTTAGCTACTGTTCTTTTCTTGCGCTCGTTGCGCGCTTTCCAACTTGATCTTGCCATAGAGAATTTGGGATTTATAGAACTCTAGCTTATTTGCAAGCCAATAATGTCATTTCTTTCTAAAAAAGTCCATATCCTGATCTCTAGTCTCGTTTTTTCTTGGCTAGGCTAGGATTCAACGAGATACTAGCCCACGATGACTACCACCGCCGAAAGAGCAAAAATCTTAGCCTCCCACTGCCAAAAAACAAGCTATGAAGATCTACTCGGAAGCTTCTCTGCTGAAAACATCAATGACTGGATTATCAGCGAGCTAGGCGATGCTAGAATCTTAGACTCCTACGTTTTTCTTCACACGAGCAAGCAAAAAACTAAAGCCGTCCCACACGGGCCCATCCTCCACATTTTAAGTGGTAACACAGAGCATGCAGGACATCAGAGCTTATTACGTGGTTTAATCATAGGAGCAGAGAATATCATAAAACTTCCATCCAACGGACTACCCGCATTAGAGCTCTGGATAGAAAGCTTACCCCCAGCACTGACTGATCTCATCACAGTGACGAGTGAACTCACCGACGAAATTTTCCACTCTGCTAAAACTGTCATCGCCATAGGCGCCGACAGCAGCATGGAGAAAATTCAAGAACGTATAAGCCCTCAGCAACGTTTCATCCCTCACGGTCACAAACTTTCAATAGGCCTGATCAACAAGCCCACTCTACAAGCCGCTAAACTCACAGTCCAGGACGCTTGCGCATTTAATCAACAAGGCTGCCTCTCGCTGCACAGTATTTATGTGAAACAAAACGCTCGAGATTTTCTCCCCATGCTTGCAGACGCGATGGCAGAATATGAAAATAATAACCCTCGCGGAGAAATCAGCCTCTCCGAAAGTGGCGCCATCTCTAACCTAAGAGAAACCGTGCGCTACGCAGCCTCGAACGATCCTGAAAACACTGCGCTCATCCACAGTGACGGTAATACACACTGGACGGCGATCTATACAAGTTCCCCCACTCTATCCCCATCCACTCTGAACAGGGTGATCACCGTCCAGCCTTGGCCTGAAGAATTTTCCACGCTAGGAAGTGAACGCCAGTTCCTTTCTACCATCGCTATGGAGCCAGAACTCATCAAAGAAAATACACATCTTGATGTCCCGAGAATCTGCGCACTAGGCAAGTCTCAGCAACCACCGCTAGACTGGCATCACGATGGTTTCCAGCCACTAGCATCACTGGTTCGCTGGCAAGATATACAACTCTAGCGCTGTAATGAAAAGATGAGGAATCCCTTATTGCATCCAGCTAAGAAGTGTGCCAATATGTCACGCACATGAAAGACGGCTTTCTAGATAAACTCATCACCCGACTAGATAGATTCTCACCCAGCGAGGTGCAGAATCTCGTCTCTAGGCTGGTGCGTGAAAAGGGATTCATGGAAAGCGTTTTTGAAGCACTGCGCGAAGGTGTCTTCATTCTAGATCCGGAAGGCAACATCACCTTTGCTAACCATGCGGTAAACCAGCTTCTGGGAGTAGATACAATAAAAAGCGTAGGTCAGAAGATCCACAGCGCTATCCGTGGGCTAGACTGGAATAACCTCGCCCACCCTGATCGAGTCGTCACTCGTGACATGGAAGTCTTCTACCCTGAAAACCGATTTCTCAACTTCTACCTCGCTCCAATCAAAGGTCAGGTGGAAAACAAAGACGAGCACCTAGGCTACGTCATGCTCATCCATGATATTACTGAAAGTAAAAAAGAGCATGAAGAGGACTTGGAAAGTGAAAAATTAAACGCCCTCACCTTTCTCGCAGCTGGTGTGGCTCATGAAATAGGTAATCCGCTCACCTCTCTAGATATTCACCTACAGCTCCTCAACAGGAAAATGAATAAACTAGATGAGGACGAGATTAAAGACGACCTCAACAAGCTGCTAGGAACAGCCAAGCAAGAGATCAAACGTCTCGACAATATTTTAAAGCAATTCCTTAACGCGCTCAGGCCTCAAGAATCTGAACGCGAAAAGACTCAATTACACGGTATTCTTAGAAACACCTTAGAGACTCTGGAAGCAGAACTCATCGAGCGCGAAGTCAAGATCACGCTGGAGCTCACGGAAAACTTACCATTAATCGAACTCGATGCAGGGCAGATCCAACAGGCATTCTACAACCTCATTCGCAATGCTAGCCAAGCGATCACCTCAAGTGACGGACAGATCACGATAGCTACTAAATTTACCGATCACGAAATCATCGTAAGCATCGCGGACAATGGTAAAGGGATCTCACCCGAGCATATGGGTGCTCTTTTCGAGCCATTCCGCACGACCAAGAAATCTGGCACAGGCTTAGGTTTACTGATTGTCAGACGTATCATCCGTGATCATGGCGGCGAAATGGAGATAGATAGTGAGGAAGACAAAGGCACGAAGGTAAACCTCTATTTTCCAAGAACGGAAAAGCATGTCCGCATGCTAGAAGATGTCGAATCCAAACCACTCATCGAAGTAGAATCTGACACATAATGGACTATAACGAACAAAGCGACGCGGTAGTGCTCATCGTAGATGATGAGAAGTCTACCCGTGATGGACTCAGACTAGCACTAGAGGACAGCTTCGACTGCTACGTAGCCTCAGACATCCGTGAGGCAATGAACATCCTCAAGAGCGAGAATGTAGACCTCATACTGACCGACCTGAGGATGGGAGGAGACAACGGGATGGACTTACTAGACCAAGCACTCACTCTACCACATCCTCCCATCGCCATCATGATGACTGCTTATGGTAGCGTAGATACAGCGGTAGAAGCCATGCGCCGCGGTGCCTGGCATTTTGTCACCAAGCCACTCAACATCGATGAAGTAGAAATGCTGATCCAGCGAGCGCTACGCGGCCGTAGTCAAGATTCAAAAATCACGCAACTTAAGCAGGAGAATCAACAACTTAGGAAGCAAAATGGCAAATCTCCTCATGGACTAGAACGACTCATCGGCAAGTCCCCAGCTATGGAAAGCATTCACCAGATGATCACCCAGATAGCGCCAACCAAGGCCACCATCCTCATCGAAGGCGAAAGTGGCTCAGGTAAGGAACTAGTGGCTGGAGCCATCCATGCACTAAGTGGAAGACCTGCGGATAAACTCGTCACAGTTAACTGCGCTGCACTCAGCCCACAGTTACTAGAGAGCGAACTCTTCGGCCACGAGAAAGGTGCATTCACGGGAGCCACCCAGAAGCGTCTAGGTAGATTTGAGCAAGCCAACGGCGGAACCATTTTTCTAGATGAAATTGGAGAAATAGATCAAGCAACCCAAGTAAAGCTCCTTCGCGCGCTCAGTGAGAAGACCATTGAGCGAGTGGGATCTAACACTCCCGTGAAAGTAGATGTCAGAATCATCACTGCGACTAACAAAAACCTCCGCAAACTCGTCGCTGACGGTGAGTTCCGCGAAGATCTATTTTTCCGCCTTAATGTAGTGAAGATAGAAATGCCGCCACTACGAGATCGCGCAGAAGATACCATTTTGCTGGCAAATAGTTTCTTAAAAGAATTCGCTATCGAGAACGACCGCAATGAAAAGCCCCTCAGTGACGAAGCCGCCAATCTGCTACAAAATTACCGCTGGCCAGGAAATGTTCGTGAACTACGCACGGCGATTGAGCATGGCGTAGTCATGAGTAATGATCCATTTATAAGCCCTAAACACCTACCTAGATTCCTAACCAGAGTAAAAACTCTGCCAAATGACACTCCGCTATCTGCGAAAGAAACAAAAAACAACCTTGCGCAACCCGAAGATTTCAACTTGAGTGCGCAGGAGAAACGAACTATTCAGCAAGCTCTGGAGCACTCCAACGGAAATAGAACCCTAGCAGCTGAACTTCTGGGAATTAGCAGACGCACCCTACAACGCAAATTAAAGACAGATTAAATCATCACCGCTAAATAAACCAATCTAGCTCTACCTTTCAAATCAATACTATTTCACTTCTACCATGCAACCCCTCAACCAGAATCAATCACGCTCAGCTATCGGAAGAATCCTCTTCTTCACACTTCTGATCGGCCTTGCCATCACTTATCTTTTATTTACCTTCCGTGGACTCACCTCTAAGTACGGCATGGATCAAGCTCAGATCGGCCGTCAAATCGCCAAAGGTGAAGGAATGACTACGAAGTTCATTCGCCCCGTTGCTCTGCAGCAACTGAAGGAATCGAACAAAGCGATCGATTTCCGTCAGTTCCATGATACGACCCACCCCCCCTTAAACAGTCTTGTTTATGCAGGAGTTCTCAAAGTATTTGGTGCCGATGACCCTAACAAATTCGCGATGTCTATAAACCAAGATGTTTATAAGCCAGACAGAATCATAGCCGGAGTCTGTGTGCTATTCTTCGTCATTGCTATAGTTATCAACTATCTATTAGTTTCCAAGATATTCGACACTCGTATCGCGTCCATTGTCGCAATACTGATGCTCATCAGCGAACATTTCTGGAACTTTGCGCAGTCTGGTCTACCGCAGATGCTAATGCTCTGTATTTTCTCAGGAGCCTGTTATTTCATCTGGAGCGCTATCCAACGTCAAGAAGCTGGGGCCTCACCTATTGTACCAGTGATTCTCTCTGGCTTCATGTTTGGCCTCCTTGCTCTTGCGCACTGGCTCACTCTTTGGATATTTCTCGGTTATATTCTATTCTGTATTAGCTATTTCAAACCACGCGGAACGTCTGCCATTTTCGTAGCTATCATTGTAGCTCTCTTCGTAACTGGACCACTCATCTACTATGCCCAACATAGTGATGGCGCACTTGGCACAGCGTATTATTACATCAATGGTCGCACAGGCATCGGCCAAGACTACAGCTTTAGACAACTCTCTCTTCCGGGCATGGACGTCCGTGAGCTCATCATGCGCGTTATAAAGACCACTTTACTACAGACTAACCAGATCCACTCACACTTAGGTGGGTTCTTCATGGCTACAGGTTTTTTCTTAGCTCTATTTCACCCCTTCAAGAAAAATGGACTTGGTTCTTTCAAATGGGCTGTGCTTAGCATGTGGGTCTTCGGAGCGGTAGGAATGTCAGTATATGGTCTTTCAGATGCAGCTACTGACCCGAATCAAATGCATATCCTATTCATGCCGATGATGTCTGCATTCGCCCTAGCACTTATCAACATCCTCTGGTCTAGATTACCTGCGAGTAAGATGCCTGGCTTAGCTGCCATCGCTCCATTTATCGCTATCATAGTCATCACAGCTATCCCAATGGTGATCAACTTACAAAATGCATTCAGTTATAGTGGCTCAAAGATAGTTGCTGGGCAGTTTCCATATGTGCAGAACCAAGTCTTAGCTAAGTACATCGATGAATCTGAAATCATCTTCACAGATCAGCCATGGGCAGTAGCATGGTACGCAGACAGAACTGCAATCTGGATACCTAGTGGCATGAAGCAATTAGGTCAGATTGATGCCATGGCCAAGCAATCATCTGCAAAGATCGTGGGTATCTACCTCACTCCAAATATCGTAGCAGATAGCTTTGGCTACCAATTGTACGGCGACTTAACACCGCTTACTGTCAATATGCTAGGATACGATAACAATCAGGGTTATGCTGAGAGATCCCCTAATACTAGGCCACTCATTTCGCCAACTGGAGGAATTTATAGCCATCGTGTAGCTATGTCAGCAGACGGTGAAAATACATTTTCACCATATGGCTTCACCCTCTATACCAACATTGATCCTAAAACACGTTTAATAGAAAACGAAAGCGAAGCAAACTAATCGATCTAGTATCAACCGAACATGCCTAAGAAAAAATCAGAATTCACGTTTGAAGACTCAGTCTCAGAGCTTGAAGAAATAGTCATCTCTATGGAGGAAGATCAACTTCCGCTTCAAGAACTAATTGATAAATACGAACGAGGCGCTGGGCTACATAAGCAATGTGAAGCATTCCTCACCTCTGCAAAGAAACGTCTGGAAGTAATAGCCAACGACACTCAAAAAAAAGCAACGGACTCCACTACACCAATAACAAGTAACGATGACGATGAAATCCGACTCTTCTGAACTACCACGTCTCCTGAAGACGATCAAATGCCCTGCAGACCTCAAGAAGTTAAACCGCTCTGACCTGCCGCTTCTCGCCGAGGAAATCCGCGAAGTACTCATCACCCGCTTATCAGTGACTGGAGGCCATCTCGGTCCTAACCTCGGTGTAGTGGAACTCTGCATCGCGATGCACTACGTCTTCGACAGCCCGGCTGACAAGATGACTTTTGATGTTTCCCACCAAGGCTACGTGCACAAGATGCTCACAGGAAGAGCAGATGAAATTCACACTATCAGAACCTATGAGGGCCTCAACGGCTTCTTACTCAGAACAGAATCTGAACACGACTGCTATGGAGCTGGTCACGCAGGAACAGCCCTTTCATCAGCACTCGGAATGGCTTCAGCTAGAGACCTAGCAGGCAAAGATAATCATGTCATCGCCTTTGCTGGTGATGCTGCATTCACTTGTGGAGCTACACTCGAAGCTCTCAATAACATTAATGACGCAACGAAGAAATTCATCATCGTGCTAAACGATAACGAATGGTCGATCGATAAGAACGTCGGAGCTCTCCCCCGTTATTTCAACCAACTTCAAACTAGCCCAACCTTCTCAACAGCTCGAAAGAAAACAGCTAATCTGTTAGAAAAATTCGCAGGAACTGGAGTTCGAAAGCTAGCTTCTAAAGTAGAGCAAGGCGCAAAGAACCTTTTCTCCGAGAACATTCTCTTTGAGAACTTCGGCATTCGCTATTATGGCCCAGTAAAAGGGCACGATGTGAACTCACTAATCGACACCTTCGAGTACCTCAAGGAACAAGACGAGCCAGTCATCCTCCATGCCATTACTGAAAAAGGCAAAGGCTACGACCCTGCTCTAGCCAACCCTGGTAAATTCCACGGACTCGGACCATATAAAAAAGAAGACGGCTCAACAGCTTCATCTCCTCTACCTACATTTTCAGAAATCTTTGGTCGTACCCTCACTGACCTAGCAAAGAAAGATGAGAAAATCACAGCCATCACAGCAGCTATGCCTGGTGGAACTAAACTAGATATCTTTAAAGAAGAGCTCAACGAGCGCTACTTCGATGTAGGCATCGCTGAGGAGCATGCAGCTCTCTTCGCCTGTGGCCACGCATGTGAAGGTTTCAAGCCGTTCCTTGCCATCTACTCTACTTTCATGCAGCGCGCATATGACATGATCATTCATGACATTGCTCTGCAAAAATTACCTGTGCGCCTCTGTATGGACCGAGCTGGTCTTAGTGGCGATGACGGCCCTACGCACCACGGACTCTTTGACATCGGTTACCTACGTCACGTTCCAGACCTCATTCATATGCAGCCTAAAGATGAAGATGAGTTCGTAGACATGCTTCACACCATGGTCGCCTATGACGATGGTCCATCATGTATCCGTTACCCTCGTGGCGCAGGACTAGGAACCAAGCCTAAAGAAACTCCTGAGATTCTCACCATCGGTGAAGCTGAACTCGTAGCCGACGGATCAGACGTCTGCCTCATCGGCCTAGGGCACCTCTTCGAGATCGCACTTGAGACTAAAGAGAAACTCGAAGCTCTCGGTTACTCAGTAGCACTCATTAACCCACGCTGGATCAAGCCACTCGATGCTAAGCTCATCACTGAGTACGCTGATAAATGTAAGGTCGTCTGTACCTTCGAAGATCACGTTCTAGCAAATGGATTTGGCGCAAGTGTTATCGAACTACTCCACACTGCTAGAAATCACACACCAGTAGAACGTATCGGCTGGCCAGATGAGTTCGTAGAGCATGGTAAAGTAGACGTTCTTAGAGCTAAGCACAGCCTCACAGCAGACAATGCAGTGAAACTCGTCCAACAACATCTCAGCTAAAGTTAGAAACCAAACTGATAAGTAAGTCAGCCCTCCTTTTAGATCTAGTCAGAGCTTTTAGGTTATACCATTTCTTAAAAAAAAGGGCTTTTTTGTAATATGTGTTAAGCTCAATTCATGGCAAGAAAAGTTCTTCCATCATATCACTATTGCGATTCTTATTCGCATGAGAAAGAGTGTTTCGAGCAGGAGGCACCGCACCACGAAGGCTACCAAGCCAACGAGAGTGAATGCGTAAAGTGTCGCAAACATCGTTAAGACCAATAGAGTGAGTCAACTGAGCAAAGAGCAGACTGACGACGTGACTCCATGCAGTGAAAGTCCGAGCTTGCTTGTCGACACCATACTTTTTAGCGATCTTAGAAACGAGATTCGGCGGAATAAGTGTGAAGTTTTTAATGTAGGTGAACTCTTCCAAATAAAGAAATTGTAAAAATTTGGTTTTAAATTGTGACAATTTATCGCTATATCATGTCTTAATAGTTATATATATATTAATTTTTTGATAAACACTGATAAACACTGATAAACACTGATGAACACTGATACATAATGAGCAATACAACTAATAAAACTAGCACTAAAGAGAAGGTCGTCGTGGGAGGCGCCTTAGTGGGAGGATTACTATTTTTTGGTTTTCTAACCAATACCTGTAAGAACCCTCTCAAAAGTAATCTCGCAGATGGCTTGTCTGACTCTGGATCCACAGTAATAGGCCACACAAATGCAGATGAGAATAAATTGAGAGCAATCAATGCTAAAGTATCTGAGCTTGAAGGTCAGGTGGCTACACTAGAAGATAACTCAGTGGATGAGAAGATAATCGGAGATCTCAAAGCTCAGTTAGCGAACCAACGCTCACTTGCGGCTGAGGCCGAGGAAAATATTGCTAAGTTCAAAACAGAAACAGGTCAGCTAAAGACTCAACTTCAGAGACTATCAACGAGTGGAGTAGGAACTCCGGCTGATATCGATGTGATTTCAACTGATACTGCAGATACTGGCATCCATAAAGTCCAGCAGCTTGAGGCGTCACTACTGGCTTCAGAGGCTAATAATAAAGATTTAACTGCTCAAGTTTCAGCTCTTCAGGCTAAGCTCAGTGAAGCGACTCCGATAGAAGCTGATACGGGAGCATTTGATGCAGAGATTGCAAAGCTTAAGGGTGATATTACATTGCTCGGTGAAGATAACAAGACGCTCGCGGCTAAGTTAAAGAAAACACAAGGAATGCTCAAAGAACTCAATGCTGTTTCTGGTGATGCAAGTGTACTTAATAGTCGTGTGGCTGAACTCGCTGAATTAAATACGAAGCAGGAAGAATTACTTGCCAAGCAAAATGCTCAGATAGCAGCATTAAAGGCTCAGGCTGGTTCAGCAGTTACTCCTGCTGTTCCTAAGAAGATATTCGCAGAGTCCGCAGACGAGCTTCCAGCTGTTGCTCAAGCGTTATTTAAGGATCTCAAGGGGCTTGAAGGTTCCTCACCGGCTAGTTTAAAGACAGCATACGCTGAGTATCTTCAGAAGCATGGTGCGACAGCGAAACATAGAGTTAAATTTGGCTCAGGTAGTTCATCAGTATCAGTAGCAGATAAGGCAGCAATCGCTAAACTTACAGCGGGTGCAGATACTAATTCTTACTTTTTTGTCGTAGGATATGCTGACAAGAGTGGAAGCGCAGCCAGCAATCAGAGACTTTCATCTAAGCGCTCAACAAGCGTGGCTAAGGAGCTCGGAGCAACAATGAAAGGAAACCAATCAGGTCAGGCAGTGTATCTCGGCCAGACAAACCGCTTCGGCCGATCTGCTGAAAACCGTGTGGTAGAGATCTGGGAACTCAAATAAGTTCCCTAACTGACCAGAAAACCAAGGAAACAAATTACGTATTACCCTCCCATTTATAAATTAAGAGAGCTCTTCGGAGCTCTTTTTTAAGCGTCTTTAAATTGGCCGCCTAGTCAGGTTCTGAAATCAGAATAGGCTTTGCGGTCTATGATTAATTTATCTTCATCTGCATTAAAAATCCGAGTCATCCTTCCGCCAGCCGATATGCGTATAAGCTTCGATGGTCTCACCGGCGTTTTACGCGAGTTCAGTATCGCTAATCTTAATGCTCAATTCCTCTACGCCTTTTCTAACAAAAGACGTAATCGGGTCAAGCTCCTCTACTTTGATCGTACAGGGATTTATGTCGTGGCAAAGAAACTTGAAGAAGGAACCTTCAGTTGGCCTCCAGCTGGAAAAAAGAATGAGCCTAGCTCCAGAGGCTCTTCAGCTACTTCTTGATGGAGTCGACCTCAGGGGCGACCAGCTGAGGTCATGGCAAATCCAGATGCCTACAAGCGTCTCGGAGAGCGCTACTACGATGAGCTAGATTACCACTAATAAAAAAACGCTGATGGTGAGCATTTTGAAAATAGTTTTTAAAAGGCATTTTCTCATGACAATCGAAAGACTGCTAAAATAGATTGCTGATAATCATTTTGATATTTCAGTGCTTTAGAGTAGAATGATGACAGTCTTATGAAAGCAAGTTCTTCAAAAATTTCTCAGTACGCACCCTTACTCACCATCATTGGCCTTGCCGTCTTAGGCTCACTAGCTCTAGCAGTCAATGACGGGAGCAGACTCTTATTTAACCGTGCTATGCATGCATTTATGGGGTTGTTCTTATTACAGTTCTCAGCGCTGAAATTATTTAACGTGGCTGGCTTTGCCAAAGGATTCGCTCGGTACGATCTGTTAGCGATGTGGTGGAAACCATGGGGGATGATCTACCCATTTATTGAGTTAGGATTAGCACTAGGTTATCTCGCTGGTGGCGCGACGTGGGTTTACTTATCGACCTTTATCGTCATGGGCTTTGGAGCCTTTGGTGTGATCCGCGCACTGATGCAGGGGTTAAATACACACTGTGCGTGTCTCGGCACTTCACTTAAAGTTCCTCTATCCACGGTGGCGGTGACGGAAAATATTTCTATGGTATTGATGTCGATATTCATGTATTTCTCCACCAATTAACTAACCGTGAGCAACATGATAATATCCAGAAATCTAGCCAAGCTAACTAAACTAGCACTTACGTTCTCTCTTATTGGAGGTACTATTCTTAGCTCCTCATGCGCGACTAATCCTATCCCTCAGCCAAGCAAAGAGGAACTAGCGCAGGCAAGGCCCTATCCGCTGGACGTGTGCTTAGTGATCGAGAAACCACTCAATGAAACACCACGCACCTACACCAAGATTTATAAAGGTCAGCAAGTGAAATTCTGCTGTACCCATTGTGTAGGAGCATTCGAAGCAAATCCAGACTTCTTCATGCACAAAGTGAATAAGACAAATTAAAACCAAGCTGATTTCATCCTTGTGCTTAGTTAGGTTCCGTCCTAATCTCCCACCATATTCATCACAAAATCTGTACTATCTGATTTTGTGATGTCTTCAACATGGAGAGTGATGCATGCCTGGTGGTGGCCGCGGTCTTCAAAACCGTTGTGGGGCTGTTACGGTCCCGGGTTGGTTCAATTCCTTCCCTCTCCGCCATGTTGATCTTTAGCGAATTACATTTAATTATCTGAAGTTATTCTTGTTAGCTGTTATTTGAGGTATGCACAGAAATGCACTCGATAGTATTAAAAACGGGCAACAAATGGGCAACGTGAATTTTAAAGCCATCCGTTAACTACTTTACTTTAGTTCATGGACTAAGCTCTAAGCGTGTGTATTAACAGACTAATACTATTTCTAGTTTGAAATAGGTCTTAAATGATTTCTAAATAGCGTTTAGTTCAGAGCGAATATACGAGTTGCTAAATAACGAGCGGAAGCCTTGCGCTTTGCTCCACCATTCTTTGAGAACCTCCTCGATCGCACTTTCTAAGTCCTCAAGCTTATCCCAGTGTATGGTGCAAATTTGATCTTTCACAATATCCCAAAATTTCTCAATGGGGTTAAGCTCT
>CALJOJ010000032.1 GCA_937981665.1 uncultured Rubritalea sp. | reverse complement strand
CTACTGAGACTCCTACTGAGACTCCTGCCGATCAATAATTTTTATAACTTATGCCAGGTAATTAATCATGGCAGATAAACAACAAGCACCAGTTTGGGCTAGGGAAGATGCTTTTCCTGAGAAACCAGATGCTGGTGCTTTTTCTTTGTACGGGTATACCAATGTCAAAGGAAAGCAGATCTCGGCTGAAAGTTTGGATGAGCTGACTGAGAAGATTAGCAAAAGCAAGGAAAGCTTGGATCTGGTCTGGACTCCTGAGAGTGATAGAATGCAGGTGCCAGAAGAGCTAGATTCGCTGAGGAGAGTACTCTGGAAAAGGCGCAAGGACTGGGCAGAGGATGATCTGAGTAATGGCAAGAGAATGAGCGCTATCTTCGGCTTAGTGATGCTGTGGTATCTCTATGCGGGCTTTAGTAATAGTGGCGGAGATTTGCTACAGGCATTACAGTCTCCGCAACTTGGTGTGGTGGCAGTCATGCTATTAGTATTTGGGCTGCTTCCTCTGTATGAGGGCTGGAAAACACTCAAAAAAGGTAAGCCTCAGTCGATTGATGCTTGGCAGGAGTGTGCGGATGAGGCTCGCTTTGATAGCTGGCTATCTGGGCAGAAAATTTTGGTAACCTATGCGCTGATAAGCGTGATGCTTGCATCTGGCTTGATGCAGTTAGTTCTTGAGCGAGGTATGGACTGGTCTGCGCTGAGTGTGGATAAAGCGGGGCTTCTTAAAGGAGAGAATGTGGAGTGGTGGCGTTATCTAACAGGTCCATTATTGCATGGAAACATTCTCCACTGGGTGATGAATGCTGCAGGTTTACTCTACCTAGGTCGGAGGGTGGAACTGCTCGCTAGATGGCCACACGTGATTATTGTCATGGTGGGGGCTGCCTGGGTAGGAGGACTAGCTACGAGTTTCTTAATGAGTAAGCCAAGCGTGGGAGCGAGTGGTGGCATTATGGGCTTGTTAGGTTTCTTGTTAGTGTTTGAGACCTTGCACACGAGGTTGGTTCCTAAGTCTTCCCGTAAGAGATTATTGGCGGCTGTGACGGGAACAGTGTTGATGGGGATTTTAGGATTTCAATTTATAGATAATGCAGCGCATGCAGGTGGCTTAGTGGCTGGTATGGCATATGCATTGATAGGCTTTCCCGTATCAAAATCACCTCAACGACCAGCGATCCTGAAGCAGGATCGACTGATAGCCATAGTGATGGGGTGTGTTATTTTGGGAGGGTTGGTGATGCTGTTTTCTAAACTCTTTCAATAGAGTGATTACCAGTCTACCAGTCGATAGTGACTCCCGCAAAGACGCCGAGGCGACTAGCTGGTGAGTCATCAGGGCCGAAAGCAGAGGTGAAGTCTACATGGCTGTACTCGGTGTCTGTTAGATTTTCCACTCTAGCGTGAAGCTTGATGCTGTCAGTGATCTTGTAGCTGCCGAATACTCTAACAATAAAAGCGTCTTCGAGCGGGTTGCCGCCAAAGCTACGGTTGTCTAGGTACTGCACGCCAATGCCAAACTGAGCTTTTTCAGTTGGCTGGAAGGTGATCTGGGCGTTGACTTGCTGCTCAGGCTGACCAGCTATAGAGCGGTCTAACCATGTGTAGTTCAGCGCGTAGTTGATCTTCGAGGTGATGTCGCCATCGAATGATGCTGTGATGCCGCTTGCATTACTCTTACCAGCTACGTTTGTGTAGGTGCTGTAGTCGGAGGTAAAGGTGATAGCGTCCTCTATCTCGGTATCGAAGTAGGTAACTGAGGCATGATGATTCGCAGTGATGGCATGAGTGATGCCTACATCCCAGCCGAGACTAGTCTCAGGATCTAGATCAGGATTTCCTGCAGTTCCACCTGGGCTAAATAGCTCTATCAGCGTAGGGGTGTTGAATCCTGTACCTAAGTTAGCTCTGAGCTGTGTCTTCTTATCATTTAGATGGTAGAGTATGCCTGTATTCCATGAGGTGTGTGAGCCAAATGACTGGTAGTCCTCGTATCTAACCCCAGCATCGAAAGTCAGGTTTCTGAGCTCGTAGGCATGGTTTGCATAGACCGCTAGATAGTGGTCTTTTCTGTTCACTGGATTAAATGACGCGGAGTTCGTATAGTCTTGGTTCTCATATTCAGCGCCGAAGTTCAGCTGGCCTTTTCCAGAGTACTGGAAGGAGTTCTCTGAGCTGATTCCGAACTGGTCATAGTCTACATCAAATGGGAAGCTTCCACCAAATTCTGTGTTCTCTAACAGGTAGTTAAATGTGAGCTTCGATTTGAGTTTGTCGTTTACCTGATAGTCTACAAAGAGCGTGCTGAGGGTGAACTCACTATCGACAATATTTCCCTGAGGGGTCTCTGTGTTACTATCGTTTGAGCGTGTGGTGAAACCGATGCTGAGATCGCTTCTTAGGTTATAGTCGAGCCTGATGACTGATTCATATCTTACGGAATCATTATCAAATCCATTGGCTTCTGAGTTATCGCCATAGGTGTCATTATCAGTGGTGGAGAAGTTACTAGCGAAGTAGTAGCTGAGGTCATTTAATGTTCCTCCGTCTGAGTGGCCGATGGATAGGGAGTTAAATGAGCCGGCTTCTACAGATGTAGTTGATCCCATGTCTGCGTAGCCACGCTGGGTAGTGAGATTTACTACGCCACCAGCGCTGCCTCCCCCGTATAGGGTGGACTGCGGCCCTTGTAATAGCTCTATTTTAGAGATGCCTGTGAGTGAGGTGTTTCCAGCAAAGATAGCTAGGCTTCCCTGTGATCCAGAGAAGCGGATGCCGTCTATACGGAACTGAGTGTCCTCGCCACGGAGGCCACGGAAGCGCACTGCTTTGACTGTGCCTGACTGGCCTCCGCCTGAGGTGAGTGTGGCTGGTGAGAGATCAAGAGCGGCTGTTAGATCCTTTACTCCGATAGCTTTTAGATCTTCGCTATCAAGGGTGTAGAGAGATGATGTCGTAGCGTCTGGTGCTTGATCGGCACGTCTTGCGACTACTGTTGTCTCTGCTAGCTCTTGGAGAGCATGGGTTCCATCTGTGTCATCTGGATGGGCCTGGATTTGGGCTCCGCACTGAAGCGCGGACGTACTTATAATAGCAGTGAAGACTGCCTTGCTTGTTGTTTGTTTCATTTGTAGTTGGATTATACCTGTATTTCCGCAGGTAATATTATCGCGCTACTCAGGCTGGTGATCTGGCTATGCTGTTAGTATTTATGGTAAAATACAGTCAGCTTACAGTGGCGGAACCGCTCCAGAATAGAATTTCTTCATCACTGGATTCTCCATCTATTGACTGCCCTTCCTAGGGCTTCCTGAGAGATGTGGGAATACTCGCTAGAAGGCAAAGAATAGCAATCACTTTATTACTATGATGCCGGTAGCTGGGATCAGGGTGAGATTTTTGGATTGCTCATTGATTCATCATTCGTTACGCAAGGCTCATGACAGAAGCACCGTATCTAGTATTACTCTATTATTTCTATACAGAAATAGCAGATCCTGATGCTTATAGAGATGAGCAGAGAGCCCTCTGTGAGTCGTTAGGGCTCTTAGGTAGGATCATTGTGGGGAAAGAGGGGATCAATGGCACGGTCTCTGGAACCTACGAGAACTGTCAGAAGTATATGGAGGCGCTGCGTGCAGATCCCTTAATGAATGGGGTAGAATTTAAGATAGACCCTGAGCAGGGGCATGTATTCCCTAAGCTCTCTGTGAAGGTTCGTAATGAAGTGGTAACTCTCGGTCTCGGTGAGGATGACTTTTCTCCGAATGAAACGACAGGGAAGCACCTCAGTCCTAAAGAGTGGAAGGACGCGATGGAGGATCCGAATGCTGTGATCTTAGACACCCGAAATGACTATGAGTGGAAGCTCGGGAAGTTTAAGAATGCGATTCTGCCGCCGGTAGAGAGTTTTCGTGATCTACCTCAGTGGATCAAGGACAACCGCGATATGTTCGAGGGGAAGAAAATTTTGGCTTATTGCACTGGTGGTATTCGTTGTGAAAAGTTCAGCGGATTCTTGGTCCGTGAGGGCTTTGAGGATGTGAACCAGCTAGAGGGCGGTATCGTGAGTTACGGTAAAGACCCAGAGGTGCAGGGTGAAGACTACGAAGGCCAGTGCTATGTCTTTGATGAGCGTATCGGAGTACCTGTGAATACTAAGAATCCTAGTATAATAGCGCATTGTGTGCATTGTGATGACGAGTGTGAACGATACATTAACTGCTCTAACAAACACGGCTGTAATGAACAGCACTTCAGCTGTGAGTCATGCGCTGAGAAAAGCCAGGGCTGCTGCTCTGAGAAATGCCAAGATATCATAAATCATAATCTAACCACGTCCCCACCTATTCTCGATGAATCCCACTAAATCACTTTCTATTTTCCTAAAGCTTTCCCTGCCATTGATCATTCTGGATCAGATTTCTAAATGGTGGATTGTGCTGAAATTCCGTCAGCCGGTAATCTTAGTGAACGGGGATAAATATTATGATACGCATGGTGAAACTCACATCACCGTAGTGGAGAATTTTTTCAACATCATCCGAGTGCATAATCAAGGGGTCGCCTTTGGCTTTGGGAATGGCTCAGCTTGGGCTCCGATCGTGTTTCTTATCGTGCCCTTTGTAGCTATGATTGTCGTCATTATTCTTTGGCGTAAGAATATGTTCGAGGGGGTAGCTAAGTGGTCAGCTCCGCTCTTACTAGCAGGAGTTATTGGAAATCTTATTGACCGTCTGTTCCAGGGTTTCTGGCTACGTGGGCCTGAAGATCTATCTTTTATGGAGAGGTTAGGTCACGGTTATGTGGTTGATTTTATTGATATACAGTTTCCATTTGTTATCCCGTTTACAGGAAGTAATCACTGGCCGTCATTTAATGTGGCTGACTCATGTATCTGTATAGCCGCGACGTTGCTTTTTATCTCAGCATTTCAGGCTGAAAATAAGGTGAAAGAAGAGGGGTAAGTTATCGCTCTAGTTAGGGGGTAAAAATAGCTTTGCAGACTACATAATCAGTGAGATAGTTGGCTTATATCATTATGCCAGCCGATAAATTAAAACTACTTCATCAGCGTCTAACAGAAAAAGTTCTCGGGGCTGAACAGCCTGCTACCTTATTACTGATAGCACTACTCGCTAAAGGGCATGCTCTTATAGAGGGGGCTCCGGGAGTGGGCAAGACATCGATAGCGCATACGCTGGCGTCCTGTTTTAACGGTGAATTTCGCCGTATTCAGTTCACCCCAGATTTGCTGCCTTCTGATATTTTAGGCTACCATATGTATAAGCAGAACAATGGTGAGTTTGAGTTCATCCCTGGGCCAGTATTTTCTAACTTACTACTGGCAGATGAAATTAACCGGACATCTCCTCGGGTTCAGGCTGCTCTGCTGGAAGCGATGAATGAAGCGCAAGTTACCATTGATGGTAAGACGATCAAGCTAGCTGCACCATTTTGTGTGATAGCTACTCAGAATGACACGTCTTCCACAGGTACATTTCCTCTGCCGGAGCCTCAGTTAGACCGGTTCTTATTGTCTATTCCTATGACGTTGCCGAATCGTAGTATTCAGGAGAGTATTATTTTATCGCAGAATAACTACGTGTCAGACGAGCCTGTAGAGGCCTTTTTGTCGGTAGATGATATTGTGAAGGAGCAGAATGAGTGTCTCTCTATTCAGCTATCTGATAATCTATCTGGTTACATCGTGGCACTCTGTGAAAGTGTGCGCGAGCTGGCGGCGAACTCGAATGCAGTATCGGTTCGTGGATCGATAGCTCTATTAAATGCGGCTCAGGCTTATGCACATATTCAAGGTTCTGAGTATGTGCTGCCAGATCATGTGCAGTATGTGTTCCCGCATGTGATGCGTCACCGCATTATCTGTGATGATGGAAGTGATACTGAGTATGTGATAGAGCAAGCGCTTCAGCAGACGGTGGTGGCATAGATAGTAATCGATGGCTAGGTTCTCAACTCAATTAACAGCGCGCGGGATCTTTTGCCTCTGCTTTACTGTGTTGTTATCTTTGCTGGGTATTCTTCTAGGTGATGGAGCATTTCTGACCTTGGCTCTGTCTGCTATCACATTGATGATATGTTGTTATGTGCTGGGTAGGTTCAACTTATCTAACTTAGAAGTAGATGTCTCACTACCGTATAAGTGCCATGCGAATAAGCTGTATGAACCGCAAGTGATCATAAAAAACAATAGATCTTTGTTAGATGTATTTCATGTGAATTTCAATCTGGCATTCCCACATGCTAGTGTGGTGGAGAGCAAGGCTGCATGGATACCTGCGCGATCACTGGCGAATGCTAAAGTACCATTACGTGTGCCAATGCGTGCTACTGAATTAGAGCATCCTTATGATCTATACTCTCGTTTTCCATTGGGGTTATTTCGTTTTAAAAGCACGCAGGTGCTACACCGTGCTCTTACTATTTACCCGCGAAGTATCACTCCGCGCGAGTTGTTAGCTCATGGTGTTAGTGGTCAATGTCATCAGCCAGAGCAGAATTCAACGGTGCATCATTCTGGAGAGTCTAGAGGGGTCCGAGAATGGCAGCCAGGAGATGCGGCTAAGAGTATTCACTGGCCAGCATCTATACGCTCTATGGCAGTTGGTCACGGGCTGAACATTCGCGAGTTTGATCCACCTGGCTTACTTCCTGAGCAGGCGGTGGTTGTATTTCATTCATTTAGTTCTCAACGTGAAATGGTGCGGGAGGATTCCTTTGAGCGCGCTATTGCTCTCACTGCTGGAAGTATAGCTTATCTTAGGAATTTGAATGTTAGGACAGAGGTGATAGCAGACTTTATGGTCTTTCATCCATTGTACACGAAGACGCGATCTCAGTATTATGAATGCCTGTCTATTCTAGCAGATGCGCAGCGTGCTACTGGTACTGAGATGCACGAGCTACAGTCAGTTTTGGATAGTATTCCTAGTTCTCATCAGCTCATTATTATTTCAGATATGCCTAGTGAGGTCTGGCAGAGTTTCATTCAGGTTCCTGAGACGGCTACGTTGATCGACATTGAACAGGTACATTTTCCTTATCAAAAGATAATGTCAGCTAAGCAAGTGCTCGCAAGAGCAGCTAGGAGGAAATCAGTTTAAAGTAATCATGCGGGCGCTTATATTCATCGTTCTTCTTACCTTGTCCTACTTGCTTTTAAGTGGTTGGCCAGAGAGTGTTCCTGCGTGGTTGAGAGCGGGCTTAGCGCTCATTGTTGTGATGCTGGCACTGGCTATCAGTGATGCTTCGCGTAAGCGTTCTTCTACCGTAAAGCTTCGTAGTATGCGTGCGCCTAAGTGGTTAGATTACATGACCATTGGGACGATTTTTTTCGGGGTTGAGCTGCTGATATTGGCGCTCTTTACGCTTGGACCTGAAACTACCGAGGAGGCTCATGGCGAGGTGAAATATTGGCTAATGAGTGATGAGTCTGCGAGTTCACGTGCTCAAGATGCCCCAGGTGCATTGAGCCATAGTAATGCGGGGAATTGGCTTTGGGATGATCATTTCAGTAGGTCTCATCCCACGGATGCAGCTAAGCGGCCACCTAATAAGCCGGAGATCTTCATGAAGGTGGAGGATTCTAGAAGTCAGCGGTTATTACAGAAAAACAGAATTTACCTACACACGTTCGCCCTTGATAAGTTCGATGGGGTGACTTGGTCTATTCACCGCCCTAGTAGGTTGGTGATTGAGAAGCCAGATGATGGGAGTCGGATTTCTATGTCTCCCGTAGTTACCTCAAGTGGTGAGGATTTACCGATTATAGAGCATGAGATTACTCAGTTATTTCTAACGGATGGTCAAAATGTACTTACTACCTTACATCATGCTATTGATGTGGAGATAGATACTATAACAAAGGTGAATACGGATACATTTACCTTGCCTCCCTTGAGGAGTAAGTCCGCCTCATCTAAAGATAAGCAGTTAAGTTATACTTATTCAGCTAGGTCTCAGCCCTTTCTGTTAGATGCGATTCTTAAATTTGATAATGACATTGAAGTGGGTGATACCCAGGATGTTTTCTCGAGTAAGGTGAATAACCCACGCTTGCAAGATAAGCTCACGGGCTTTGTTTCAAGTATAGATCAGTCCGCGCCACTGATCGAGCAGCTAGAGGCTCTTAAGAAGCTCATGAGTGACCAGTGCACTTACTCGCTGACGATCAAGAATAAGAAGAAGATCAACCCGCTAGAGAATTTTTTGTTTGTGGAGAAGGCTGGTTACTGTGAGTTCTATGCGTCTGCTACGGCGATGCTGTGTCGCGAGTTGGGTATTCCGAGCAGGATAGTATTCGGCTGGTCTGGAGGTAGGTTCTATGAGAGTTCTGACCTGTTTGTATTCCGCTCTAAAGATGCTCACGCATGGGCAGAAGTTTATCTAGATGGATATGGCTGGGTTGTTTTTGATACGACACCTCCAGTAGAAAATGCTGTCACGGAATCTGAGGGAGATGAGAAGCCACCAGAGGTCGGTGACATGTTTGCGGGTGATGAAGACGGAAATTATGAGTTAGAGGATGAAAAAGGATTTATCTCATGGACGGGTGTACTCTTTATGATGGGTGGATTTGCTATCTTGTTGACTGCTCTCTTATTGGCTCGTCGGTTCACCCAGCCAGAGCAGCATTCTATTATGGCTACTCACGTGAAGGATGAGCCTAAGTATCTACAGATTTTCCAGGACCTTTCCCTTAAATCAGGTCAGCCATTCAAGCCCGGGAGTACGCTCATGCAGAACGTGCAGGCGCTTCAAGAGCGAGATCATGAGGTGACCGGGCTGAAAGGATTGTTAGACGAGATGCTCACATATCACTATGACACAACCTATCGAAACGCACCTGTAGATAAGGCGAAGGAGAGTCGCTTCTCAAATGAACTAAAGAAGATGGTGAAGCAGCTGGAGGGGTAGGGTGAGAGCTTTTTTTATTCTTGAGCTGTTGTGATGCTGGTACCTATTAACTGAATAGATTCGATGGCTGATCAGTCGTACCACTATTGCTCGGTATGTATGCTCTAGTAAGAAATAGGATTATAGCAGGTTGTAGAAATTCGTAGTCATGTCGATCAGGTTTTGTTATAACTCTGGTTAATGATGACTATATTTGAGAAGATAATCGCACGTGAGATCCCTGCTAAGATTGTGTATGAGGATGAGGTTTGTATTTGTTTTCATGACATTGCTCCGCAGGCTCCGGTGCATCTGTTGATGGTGCCTAAGAAGTGTATCGTTAGGGTGGGTGAGGCTGTGGCTGAGGATAAGGAGACGCTGGGGCATCTGATGCTGATGGCGCAGAAGGTGGCGAAGCAGGAGGGGTTCAATGACTCTGGTTTTCGTGTGGTGATCAATAGCGGGCCAGATAGTGGTGAGGAGGTGCCGCATCTGCATCTGCATTTGCTGGCGGGTAGGCAGATGGGTGTTCCACTTGCTTAGGAGTAATAGGTTTTACTAGAGGTGGGATTTTAGATTATGGAAGAAGTAGATGAAGAGGGGATTCTAACTAAGCGGGTGTTCTGGAGGCGTGTGCTGTGGAGTGGTATTTGTTTATTTATGCTTCTCAGTGTGTTGGCGGTATTTCAGTACCTGTATAAGATGGGGGAGGTGAAGGATGCGGTTGTTGGCTTGTCTGCTCAGGAGGAAGATATTGAGCTTTTGACTTCTCGGAGAGTTGTGGTGTTAACTGTTGTAAAATGGTTCGTTCCCTGTACTATATTAGGCTCTGTGTGGGTGAATGTGGCGCGCTGGAGGTTGAGAAAACTGAAGAAGCTGTAGGGAACTTTTGAAAACTTCCGATATTGCTGTTTCTGTTATTAGATTTGAAAGTTTGCAAGCTAAGCTTGTATGTTCAAAGTATGACCCTTCGAGCAAAAGAATAAACTTACGTATAGCTTCGTTCCATATTTAAAAGGGATACTTATCCCTTTTAAATATGCGCCTTACTCTACTTGTTTTATTCTTTTGCATCAACATCGCTAGTTTTCAGAAGCTTCTTGCAGAGGGAAATAGTGTTAATTCCATAAGAATCCAGATATTAGGCTTGAAAGTTTGTCTGGTTTGTGTTCATTGACCAGTCGCGACTAGTTAGTTAGCCGCTATAAATTTTAACGTATCACCTCAAAACTTACTATATCTAAGGCTTATTATGGAAGAATCGAACATTGTACCGTTTGACCATTCTGAAGGAGCTAAAAGATTACCCAAATCACCTATGAAAAGCACTCTCGTAGACCAAGCCGCTAAGATCGTCATAGATCCACAAGTTCTCGTTAACATCGTATCACAGCGTGTTCGCCAACTTAACTCAGGTAGAGCACCACTCATCGATGCATTACCATCAATGGGAGCTGCAGATATCGCACTTACTGAGATCATCGAAGGTAAGATCGTGGTGACTCCAGCTGAGGAAGTGTAATTATTTTCCTGCTATAATCATATAGCAAAAAAATTGACTTCAGATCCCCATGAGTGCAGAAATTTCTAAGAACCGAAAAGCACGTCATGAATACAAGATCCTCCATACTTACGAGGCTGGTATTGAACTAAAGGGGTCTGAGGTGAAGTCAATCCGTGCGGGTAAGGTAAATATCACTGATGCCTTTGCGCGGGTGGATAGAGGTCAGCTTTTTTTACATGGTTGTGATATTCAGCCTTGGGAGACTGCTGGACCATGGTTCCAGCATATGTCTAAGCGGCCGCGCCGTCTCTTGGTGCACAGATCTGAGATAGATAAGATAGATCAGCTGACTTCTCAGAGGGGTAGCACATTGGTCTGTCTGCGGATGTACTGGGTAGGCCGTAAGGTGAAGGTGGAGCTCGGTGTGGCGGAGGGTAAGAACCACGCGGATAAGAGACATGCGCTGAAGGACCGAGTGGAGATGCGTGAGGCACAGCGCGAGGTGGCGAAGTTTAACCGCCAATAGGCGATCTTGCCGATAGTTTTTCGATCATTATTTTATGGCTGATCCTAATCTTGCTGCAACTAAACCTGTGATCGTCCTGGTGCAGACGCAAATGGCGGTCAATATAGGGATGTGTGCACGCGCTATGCTCAACTGCGGTCTGGATGAACTCCGGCTGGTAGCACCTAGAGATGGCTGGCCTAATGAGGGTGCTATTGCTCCGGCGACGGATGCGAAGCGGGTTTTGGAGGGAGCTAGAGTCTATGATACGGTGGCTGAGGCTGTGGCTGATTGTCATCAGGTGTATGCGGCTACGGCAAGGATTCGTCATTTGAATACGCCGGCGGTGACGGCTGCTGAGGCTGCTGCTGAGATGCATGTGGTGACTGCGAAGAATGCTGATCACCGAGCTGCGATACTTTTTGGTCCTGAGGCATCTGGACTAGATAATGATGCGATGTCTTATGCTGATAGGCTTTTACATTATCCGATGAATCCTGAGTTCACTTCACTGAATCTGGCGCAAGCTGTCCTGCTGTTCTCATGGGAATGGTGGAGTACGCGAGCTGGTGCTACGGTGAGCTATGAGCGGGATTGGGAGTTGGCGCCTAAGTCTGAACTGGAGTATTATTTGAATCGCTTAGAGGCTGAGTTAGATCAGCGTGGGTTCTTTGCGGATCAAAGTAAGCGATCTAATGGGATGCAGAAGATTCGCGCATTTTTCGGCAGGTCTAATGCTAGTTCGCAAGAGGTGAAGAGTCTACAGGGGATTATTTCCTCGCTGACTTCTGAGTTCAGAAAGTAGGCAGACATGAGGGGTGATGGTGAGCCGTTTTTCTTGCTAAATACTATTAAATATGCATTCTTTGATCTCTCCCAATTCTCTCATTTCATGGTATGAAATTTACTCTTAAAAAGAAAACTAAGGTTTCCAGTGAGGCATCAGTGATTGATGTTCCAACGCTGAGCGTACCCGAGCATGTTGCTATCATCATGGATGGTAATGGTCGCTGGGCGAAGCGGCGCGGGTTGCCACGAGCTGCAGGTCACCGTGCGGGAGCTGATTCTGTTAGGAAGGCTGTGGAGTCTTGTAGCGCTTTAGGTGTGAAGTTTCTGACATTGTATGCTTTTTCCTCGGAAAACTGGAATAGACCGCAGAAGGAGGTGGAGACGTTGATGGGCTTGTTGGAGAATTTTCTCAAAGACAAGACGCCAGAGATGATGAAGGATAATGTGCGGCTTCAGGCGATAGGTCGGCTGGATATGCTGCCTGATCATGTGCGTGCTGCTCTGGATAAGGCGATAGTGGAGACGGCTGGAAATACTGGTGTGACCATGAATCTAGCGCTTTCTTATGGCGGGCGTGAGGAGATAGTGGATGCTACTAAGCGCCTGGTGGAGAAAGCTACGCTGGGTGAGATAACTGCGGATGATGTGGATAATACATCTTTCGCGAACGAGATATACACCGCAGGTATGCCGGATCCTTGTTTGTTAATCAGAACATCTGGTGAGCAGAGATTGTCTAACTTTTTACTCTGGCAGCTTAGCTATGCGGAGATAGTGATTACTGAGAAGCTCTGGCCAGATTTCCGGCATGATGATTTCCTAGCTGCTCTTAGTGAGTACACGAAGCGAGACCGAAGATTCGGCAAAGTTTAATTTTTATTATTATCTTATTAATATAGTATCATGGAACGTTATTTATTATTGTTAGATCAAGATCACGATTACCTAGACTGGGCATCTAAGAAGCTATCTGCGGATGGTATCCGAGTGCTGAAGTGTGATGATGCAGATAAGGCTCTACAGGTGGTGCAGAAGGTGAATGTGGAGATAGCGATAGTGGATCTGAACATGCCGATGAGTGATGGTGGTGGTGGTCTATCGGTGCTGAAGAAGATTAAGTCGATAGCTGAGAACTGGTCTGATATGCTGTTTATCATTACGGCGAATGTGCCTACTACAACTCAGCTTGTAGATGCGACTCAGCTTGGAGCTTATGACATTATCAAGAAGGAGTCACTGACATTTGATCTGATGAAGATAGTGGAGGATGCTTGGCAAGTGATAGATGCTCGGGCGCAAGTGTGCTCTGCTGTGGGTTCAGCTAAAGGTGAGGCACTCATCAAGCGTGATGATGTGATAGGTTCCTCTGAAGAATTTCAAGACTTGTTCAAGCTGGTAGGAAAAGTGGCGCAGACTGATGCTCCTGTTCTTATTTCTGGTGAAAGTGGAACGGGTAAGGAGCTGGTGGCGAACTCTGTACACAAGTATTCTAAGCGTAGCGGTGAAGAAATGATAGCGCTGAACTGTGGTGCGATCCCTGATAATCTGTTAGAGAGTGAGCTCTTTGGTCATGAGAAGGGTTCATTTACTGGAGCTGGCGCGAAGCGGGTTGGTAGATTTGAGCAGTGTAATAATAGTACTCTGTTTCTGGACGAGATAGGTGATATGCCGCTGAGCGTGCAGGTAAAGCTACTGCGTGTTCTTCAAGAGGGTACGTATTCGCGTGTAGGCGGGAATGAGGTGCTGAGTACTGATGTCAGAATAATAGCGGCGACTAATAAAAATCTAGCTAAAGAGGTAGCGAACGGGAGTTTCCGTGAGGATCTCTATTATCGGTTAAATGTGGTGCAGTTGAAAGTCCCACCACTTCGAGAGAGGGTGGGTGACATCCCGCAGTTGGCAGAATTTTTCCTTAAAAAGATAGCAAAGAGGCAAGGTCTGGCTAGTAGTGCTTCTGAAAATATGCGGATCTCGGACGAGGCGATAGAGAAGCTCTGTGCGCAGCGGTGGCCAGGAAATATCCGTGAGTTAGAAAATACAATCGCACGTGCCTGTGCGCTGGCGAATTCTGATGTGCTCTTGCCTGATGATATAGTGCTAGCTGAGTCGACACGCCGTCCTGTCTCAGGGACGATCACAGCAGCGGAATTACAACGTATTATTTCTCAGGTGCCAGAAGGTGAAAATGCGCTGAACTGGTTCACTCAGAAGCTTATAGAAGAAAGTCTGGCGATGACTAAAGGAGACATTCAGGCCGCTGCAGATAATCTGGGGATCACGGAGAGTGAACTGAAGGCTAGTCTTGCCACCACCCGCTAGAGTGGGCGTCATTCAGTCATTTTGTTATACAAGTCTGATGAGGGACTTTTATTCATCAGCAGTGCTTGCTATAAGAGTGATTCTGGCTAGTATTCTGCCCACAAGATTTTAGCAACAACACAACTCAATCAAACACATCATTATGTTTCGTAAAACTAGTATTATTATTACTCTTGGCCCTGCAACAGACTCGCCAAAAAGACTCGGAGAATGTATCGACTCTGGAGTAAACGTCTTCCGTCTTAACATGAGCCACGCACAGCATGACTGGTGCAGAACAGTAGTGGCTGATATAAGAAGAATAGCGGAAGAGAAGAAGAAGCACGTTGCGGTTCTCTTTGACCTCCAGGGACCATCTATCCGCACAGGAGATTTGGATGCACCTTATGAGCTGAGCATTGGTGACAAGTTTGAGATCAGAAGACAGTCAGCTGAGGCGACTGTACCATTCTCAACTACAGTAAACTACGAGGGAATGATGGATGATGTCTCTCAAGGCGCGACACTCGTCGTGGATAACGGAACGATGCTCATGGAGATAGAGGAAAAACATGATGATCGTCTCATCTGCAATGTTCTTACAGCTGGTAAGATCGGTAACCGCCGTCACATTAACTTGCCAGGAACTCGCCTCAATCTTCCTGCTCTAACAGAAAAGGATCACAAAGATCTTAAGGTAGCAGTTGAGTGTGATTCTGACTTCATCGCAGGATCTTTCGTGCGTGATGCTGACCATGTGAATGAGTTAAGATCTGAGATGGAGAAGCTCGGAGGTAGAGCAAATATTATTTCTAAAGTAGAAGATCAAGAGGCGATCAAGAATATCGACGGTATCATCACTGCGTCTGACGTGATCATGATTGCTCGTGGCGATCTCGGTATCGAGGTGCATGTGGAAGAGCTTCCTATTATCCAGCGCCAGATTGTGAATCGTTGTCACGTTCTCGGCCGCCGAGTGATCGTAGCGACTCACATGCTTGAGTCTATGATCACTAACCCTACTCCTACGAGAGCAGAGGTGACTGACGTTTCTACAGCAGTGTATGAAGAGGCTGACGCGATCATGCTCAGTGGTGAAACATCTGTAGGTGAGCATCCTATCCGTTGTATCGAGTCACTTGACCGCATCGCGAAGCGCATGGAAGGTTACGGTGCTATTGGTAACGGTAAGCTAGCTGTTCTTGAGACAGATAAGCAGAAGATGATACATGCGGCGATGAATCTTGCAGATTCTATCCCTAATGCACAGATCGTGGTTTTCACTCGTCGTGGTAAAATGGCTACTCAGTGCGCGCTTCTCCGTCCTGCTACTACTATTCATGCATTTGCTCCTGAGCCTATTGTGTGTCGTCAGCTAGCGCTGGCACGTGGTATCGAGCCAAACTGCATTCCATTCCATGAGAAGCCTCTGGATACGATTAATTTAGCTGTTGATTTCATGAAAAAAAATAGCATTGTTGAGGAGGGTACTCCACTCATTGTGGTATCTGACACATTACGTCAGAGCAAGATGGTGGACTCCATCCTGCTGATCTATGCATAGGACTTACAGTTCAGAAATTCAATACACGCAAGCGCTGTTAGAGTGCTTGCGTAGTTCACCTCTTCTCGTAGATGATCTACCTGAGGCGGCTTGTTTTGATAGGGGTAAGTTTTTCCCCAGATGTGAGGTTGCCGCTGATCTAGCGGAGTTAAATTTCAGCCAGAAGCTTGGCCATCTTTATGAAGACGCGCTGGCTTATCTGATAGAACAGTCATCTGATCTTGAGCTGTTAGATCAGTCGGTGCAGATATTCAGTGAGAAGAGGATCACGCTCGGTGAGCTAGACTACGTGATGAGAGATCTATGTAGTGGTGGTTTTATTCATCTTGAACTTGCTGTGAAATTCTATCTTGTTTATTATAAAAATGGAGAGGCCTTCTATCCAGGTCCTGACCCCAGGGATAACTGGTTGAATAAGTTGAAAAGAATGCGGGAGCATCAGTTGCGGTTAATCAATTCGAATGATGCCAAGAGTCACTTGTTAGATAGATATGGAATAGGTGAAATAGATACGCAGCACCTTATAGTAGGGAAGTTATTTGATCATTACCGCGCTGAGCAAAAGCCCTGCCCGTCGGCGATGCAGAATGATTGCCAGCGTGGTACATGGAAGTATTTAAGCGAGTGGCAGCGAGACTCTGACGCTCGTGAGGTAAAGGTGATTCCTAAGTGCCTCTGGCCTGCTAAGCTTGCTGTTGTGTTAGATGGTATTGAGTCTATAGGGCGACAAGATTTTATCAATGAAGTGCAGGCGCGATGTACGATGATCTGGGATGAGGAGAGTCAAGCCGCACAGTTCATAGCAGCTGATAGCTGGGGGGAAGATTTATGAGGCTAGATAGATGGTTGCAGAGGTACAGTGAGTGCGGTAAGAGTGCGGCTCGTAAGATGATAGCCAGTGGTACTGTAGTGGTGAACGCTAGTGTGGTGAGGGATTCATTATTTGAGGTCAATCAGTTCCACCGTGTGGAGCTAGATGGTGACTTGGCTCAGGATCAAGAGGCGTATTACATCATGTTGAATAAGCCAGCTGGGGTGGTGAGTGCGACGACTGATCCCAAGCATGAAACCGTTGTGGACTTAATAAATGAGTCATTTTCTAACAGTCTTCATTTAGCTGGGAGACTGGACAAGGAATCCACGGGCTTGATGGTTTTGACCAATGATGGTCAGTGGTCTCGTAGGCTTACTGAGCCAGAAGAGGCTATAGCTAAGTCGTATTTGGTGACGACTGAGCATGAGATTACACCAGATACTGTCGCTGCTTTTGCGCAGGGTTTTTACTTTGCTTATGAGGATATTACTACGCTACCTGCTGAGCTAGAAATTCATACTACTGTGAGTGCCCGAGTGGTGATCTATGAAGGGAAGTATCATCAGATTAAGCGGATGTTTCATGCTGCAGGGAATAGGATCACGAGCATACACCGTGAGAGTATAGGGAGTATTATACTGGATGAGAGCTTAGCTAAGGGATGCTATAGAGCCCTCAGTTCAGAGGAGATAAATAGCATGGTCTAGCAGACTTTCATCTTTACTCACGTGTAGTCAGGGGGCATGGTCAGAAGCATATGTTTGGTAGCATGAAAGACCAGCTAGTGAGGCTAGGGATTCTAGTAGGAATCTCAAGTTCAGCACTGTGCCAAAATCTAGACGATAACATCCGTGAAGATGTAGACCCTCAGGTGAATCTTGAAGCAGGAGGCTTGGATATAAAGATAGCGCCTAAAGCACCGGATTTACCAAAGAATATAAAAATCCGTTCGAGTATGTTCGGCTGGGACTCTTCCAAGCAGCTATTGAAGTATGAGGGAGTCGTGCAGATTTTTGGAGATAATGGCTTACAGATGTTTGCGGATAAGGCAGAGATTGACCTGAAAAAAAAGGTGGTGCGTGTCTTCGGAGATGTAGAGATATTTCAAGGCTCAGTGGTCTATCGCGGGAGTAGTGCTCAGTATTATTATGAGACTGAGAAGCTAGATACTGAGGAGCTTGTAATAAGCGTTGACCCAATACTTCTCAGGGCTGGTGATGTAGAGCAAGTGGAGCGTAAGGGTAGAGAAATATTTATCGCACGAAATGCGGCGTTGACTACGCATGATGTGAAGGAGCCGAACTACTGGATAGAGGCAGATAAGATCACTGTTTATCCGCAGGAGAAGGTGACCTTTAATGATATGCGCTTGAAGGTAGGAGATAAGACCGTCCTGTGGCTACCATACTTATCTCAATCTTTAGATAAGGACTTAGGTTACCATTTTACCCCTGGTGCGAGCTCTAGTTGGGGTGCTTTCTTACTGAACCGTTATGGGCTTATGCTTGGCGGGCAGTATGATCCAGTGACTGAACAGAGGGAGAATGCTTGGCTACTAGCTCAAGTATTGTTCGATCTTCGCTATGAGCGTGGCTTTGGTACGGGAGTGGATTTTTTTGACACAAGGCTCGAAGATAATGATAACTTGGGTTGGTTAAAATTATACTATTTGAATGATTTAGATCCATCACAGAATCGTGTTGGGGCAGCCCGTGGCTTTGTAAACGAGGACCGCTATCAATTGGAGTTTAAACATAGGTTGGAGCATGAGAGCTTTTCTGACTGGGCAAGCTGGGGTGGGGATGATGCCAGGGTCTATTCAGATATAAATCTCACTTTGCTGAGTGATAGGTTTTATCTAGAAGACTTTAAGTCTGGCTTATTCACTACAAATCCGAACCCTGATAATACGATCGGGGTATACCGTCAGAATGAGAAGTCATTAGCAGGAGTATTTGGGCGTTTTCAAGTTAACGATTTTTACCAAGCAGATAGCCGTCTTCCTGAGTTTTTTTTAGAGAGTGTTCGTAGACCTATTAGGGGGAGTAAGTTTTTCTACCAAGGGAGTACTTCTGCAGGTCTTTATCGGGAAGATATAGGTGATGTTAATGTAGAGGAGCTGATAGCCGAGCGAGATGCATTAACCGCTGTTAATCCTCTAGACCCAATCATCGCTGATATTGATACTCAGTTAGAGGCTCGCGAGTTTTTAAGGTTCCATACCTGGCATGAACTTAGCCGGACTTATAGGCCGCATCGTGGTGTTACGCTGACACCACGCGCGGGAATCGGATTTACTCAGTACTGGCAAGAAGGTGTTAATGATGAGTCTTATAATAGACGGCTTCTTTATACAGGTATAGATAGCTCGGTGAAATTGGTGAAGAATTACCCAGGTATCGTTAATAAAAGATGGGGTGTAGATGGCTTGCAACATGTGCTCCAGCCGTACTCTAACATTTCCTTCGTATCGGCGAATGAGCTAGACAGTTCTTTACGGACTATTGATAGACTCACGCCATCTACCCGACTTCGCTCTATCGATGTTGGGTCATTTACCGCTATTGATGAGATTAGTAGTTGGGGAGTGGTGCGTCAGGGTTTCTATAATGAGCTGTTCACACGCCGTGATAGCGGATCACATCGTTGGTTGGCTACGAATACCTACGTGGATTTCTTTATCACAGACCCTGAGGAGAATAGAAATTTCTCCAACTTATATAATGATATTTATTGGTATCCATTACCGTGGATGGCAGCGAGTATTGAGACACAGTTTCCGGTGTTTGGTGGCGGTGGTGGCTTTACAGAATTTGCGCCAGGTATCCGATTCATGCCAAATGAGAATTGGGAATTTGAGTTTAATTACCGTTATCTCGATGGACACCCTACGCTAGAAGATAGTAGCCGTCTCGATGCCCGTGCCTATACACGGATCAATGAGTCATGGGGTATCGATGTTTCTTACCAGTGGGAGATAGAGGATAATACTCTGGAAAGACAGCAGTATAAGATCTATCGTGACTTTGATAGCTGGATAGCTTCACTCGGTGTGCTACATCGTGATAGCAGAACGAGTAGTGAATTCAGTGTTCTGTTAGGCTTTACTCTTAAAGAATTTCCAACAGTCGATTTACCTTTAACCATCGACCAGTCAGAAAACTAAAATTAAATAATATGATGAATAAACAAGAATTACTAGAAAATCTGGAATGGCGCTACGCTACAAAGTTATTTGATGCGGATAAGAAAATACCAGCTGACTTAATGGATGCGATAGAAGATTCAATGGTGCTGACACCATCTTCATTTGGCCTGCAGCCGTGGAAGTTTCTCGTGATCACAGATCGGGCTGTGAAGGAGAAGCTTATTGAGCATTCATGGAATCAGCCACAGGTAACTCAGTGTTCTCATCTTGTTGTTCTAACAGCTCTTAAGGAAACTACCGAGAGTGATGTGAATGCATTTCTCGATGACACACATGCGAAGCGCGGTGGTGATAAGGAAGGCCTAGCTCCTTATAAAGGGATGATGTTAGGTTTTCTTAGTAATATGAATGCTGAGCAGAAGCTTAATTGGGCTAAGAGCCAGGTGTACATTGCACTCGGTCAGCTGATGACTACTGCTGCGATGTTAGAGATTGATGCCTGCCCTATGGAGGGAATCACGCCTGCAAAGTATGATGAGATATTAGGTCTCGAAGATAGCCGTTACACAACGGTACTGGCATGTCCACTCGGATACCGTAGTGCAGATGATAAATATGCTGAACTTGCTAAAGTACGTTATGAAAAAGACCGTGTTATCGAATCTATCTAAAGTAGTATTAGCTGGTAGCCTAGCGGTGCTGTGCTCATGTGCAGCGCCTAATGGCTATGATGGCTACATGACGAGAGACTACACCATTAAGGGGATTCATTATCAGCCGATGAGTGTGGATGAAGCGCTCCATTTTGAAGAGTACGGGATAGCCTCGTGGTATAACGAGTCTAGCTTTTTAGGTCTCAAGCGTGGTAATACCTCACTCGGTGAGAAGGTGATGCCGTGGCATGTGATAGCAGCTCATAAGACCTTACCTTTACCTTGTCGAATAAAGGTGACTAACTTAGAGAATGGTAAGTCACTTAAGCTTCGCGTAAATGATAGAGGTCCATTTATTGAAGGTCGTATCATTGATCTTAGTCCACGTGGCGCGAAGAAACTCGGCTTTAAGGATGAGGGGATTGTTAACTCCAAGATTGAGGTTCTCAGCGTTGGTGATGGAAAGTATAAGCGCACCGCGAAGCGTAAGAAATTCCTCTGGATTTTTTAAATGTTGAGCTCTTAGTTTTCCTGTGACCAGCCTTTCCCAAAGCTGAAGGTCATCTGTAGCCATAGGCTATGGTTGTCCTCATCAGTTTGGCTATCATAAGTCTGGTCGTAATTATACTGGAGGCGCAGCTGTGCATCGTTTTTAGTGAACAGCTGCAGTGATTTAGTGATAGCTGCACTTAGTCTGAGTCTTTCTTCTTCATCGAGATTAGTGCCGTTATCTATGCCTTCTATCCATTCAGCTCGGACACCTGCGTTCCAGTTTTCTTTGAAGTGGTAGAGACTGGATATACTAGCAGCGAGTTGGTTATTGCTTCCACTTGTCCCACTATCTTGCCACTCGATCTCTCGCTGGGTGATCTGGAGTGATGTATCCACGCTAGGTGTCCATCCTTCTAATGTAGACTTTGTCCAGCTATAGGTGTAGTCAACGCCGATGATATTAGTATCTCTACCATATCCATTTTCGCCCTGAGCGAATGTGAAGCCCAAGAAATGTTGATGCTGAGGAGTAACGAAATTATGTAACGTGGCCCTTAGCGAGGTGATATTATTTATGAAGCCATTATCTTCCTCGCTTTCTTCCGTGACACTACCGTGAGCGAGAGTGAGACCTAGTACTCCGTATGTTTCTCCGTGTTCATAAATGTGATGCCAGCTAAGTTCCGCGCCATCTGTTAGTACTCCTTCTTCACCAAGAAAGAGGGATGTGGTGAGGTCTGAAGTGGCAAACGCCCAGTCGTGAACATGCTGGTTTCCTTGAAGAGCTAGCTTATGAATGAAGCGTCCAGCTCTAGCTTCTATCCCATAGGGGAGGCGGTGTAGCTTGAGGAATGCTTCTTCTAGTTCACCAGATAGCTGGCCCCTGTCTTCCGCCACATTGTAGGTGGAGTTAAACTGGGTGTAGCTAGATAGATTAGCAAATGCATTGAGCTCAAATGCTTGTAGGTCTATTTCTTCTGCAGGGTCATGATGATGGCTAGCGTGCTCAAAGCTATTGTTAGACTGCAAGCCAGTGATACCTGTGGTGTGGAAACTTAATCGTAAGAGATCTGATTCAGAGCCATCATGAATGCATGAGTAACCTTGTGCTGATGCGGTGGTACAGATCCCTGAAAATAATATCGTTTTTATAGCTACGCGTATGAGTTTCACTAGACCTTAGTTGCTAAGATTTCTTCTTTCGTAATATTACGGAGCTCACAGACTCTGATTATGGTATTTTCGATCAAGTTATTAGGGCAGGATGCACCAGCTGTGATACCTACTACTACAATCTTTTCTTGGTCTAATAGATTAGTGTACTCTGAAGTGATTTCAGTTTTCTGCTCAAGGTCAAAGTGAACAATCTGCTCGAGTGACTCGATGCAGTCTGAGTCTCTGATGAAAAACGTAGGAAGCTCTTTCTGACCGATCTCTACGAGGTGTGTCGTATTAGAACTGTTATAGCCACCGACCACAAGAAGCATGTCCATTGGGTCTTTGAGCATCTCGAATAGTGCGTCCTGTCGTTCCTGAGTCGCTCCACAGATCGTATCAAATACTTGGCAGTTCGTGCTGTCGCCATCACGCTGAGTGATGACAGCCACCATACGTTTTTGGATCTCCTCGGTCTCGCTCTTTAGCATGGTTGTTTGGTTAGCGACACCTATTTGTTTGAGGTGTATAGCTGGATCGAAACCTGGTGAGATGTTGCTCTCGCCGAATCTCTTCATGAAGTCTTCGTCAGAAATTTTCCCTAAAATGTAATCACAGACAAAGTCAGTGTCATCCAGTGTGAGAATGATGAGATAGTGGCCATTCTTTTCTTTTCCCAGGGCATGTGATGCAGTAGCTAGAGTCTCTTCATGGACAGCTTTTCCGTGAATGATGGAGGTGTAGCCTTCCTTCGCATAGGTTCTGACTCTACGCCAGACCTTCATCACATCACCACATGTAGTGTCCACTAGTGAGGCACCTTGTTTCTCGATTTTCTCAATGAATGATGTAGGAGCACCGAAGGCAGGGACGATCACCACATCGTTCTCATCAAGTTCATCATACTGCTCATTCATCTCTTCCCATGGCAGAGAAACGATGTCCATTTCCTTGAGCTGGCGGTTTACCTCTGGATTATGAATAATCTCACCAATAAGGTAGATGGGGTTAGATTCAAATACCTTACGTGATGCATAAGCTAGGTCGATAGCGCGCTCCACTCCATAGCAAAATCCAAATTGCTGAGCTAATTTGATCGTCGTATTACCGAGGGTGACTTCGCCACCTAGCTCTCTGAGTTTTTCAACAACAGAAGACTTGTAGTGGTTACTCACTTCAGCCTGCACTTTCTCCATCACGTCTGGCTTTCTGACGTTGATGCGCTTGCGTTTCTTAACTGGTACCGGCTTGCTCGTATCTAATGATGGATCACTCATAAATGCTTATTAATTTATAGCTGGAAATCTGGTATTTGCACGCGTTATTTCTGATTTCAGAACAGGCCGTATAGGGAAGCAGGTAGAGGAAAGAGGTTCTTCATTGCGTAATGAGATTTGCGTGGTAAATATCCACTCAGTTAATGCTGGAACTTCTTTAATTCTCGCCAGCCCATAAAGCTTGTAATAACTTCTGAAATCTATTCACTATGAATTTATTAAATTTCCCCTTAATCATCTGTAGTATCCTAGCTACTTGCCTATTATCTAACTGTTCATCGCAGTACGGTAAAGTAAGCTTCGAGCAGTCACCACAGATCGCTAATGTCTCACACTATGACCCTAAAGAAATCCAACGACGAGGCTCTAGCTATAGTCCGCTGAATCAATACAGTCTTAAGAAAAATGGTGCACTAGGTCAGATAGCGCGATGCTCTAAAGGCTATAGCTATGATATCAAGTGCTCAGATTTCCTAGTAGGTGCAGAGAGGCAGGGCTTGTTACTTGGAGCCTATCACTATGTGACACCTACATCGAATGCTAAGATCCAGGCAAGACGCTTCATAGCTAGGTTAAAAGACATCAAAATTACTCGTGGTCTTAAGACTCGGGAGATCATGCTCGTGGCAGATATAGATTCTAAGAGCAGCGTTCCGCATATGGTTGACTTCGTTTCCGAAATCAAGCGTCTCACTGGTGAATATCCAATGATCTATCTAGAGAATGGTGAGCTTATCAGATCTCGTCTCAGGAGGGCTACCTATAAGCAGAAGCACATTCTTAGAAAATGCCCGTACTGGTTAGCCCTATACAGCGATACATACCCGGGAATCAGCACCCCTAAGAAGCTAGCTAAAGCATCAGGAGTCTGGGATACATGGGCGCTCTGGCAGTACGGTGGAGTAGAGTGGGAGAATAGAAGATCAGTTTCTAAGCACTACGTCGCAGGTTCATGGAGGACCCCAAGATTCTTCGGAGATCTCAATAGACCACTAGAACGTAATGGCTTTAATGGATCGACCAGTGAGCTCTACAGCTTCTGGAATAATCACAGCTGGAGATGGTAAGTCCTCATTCTTAATAAGTGCTTACCCTTAGCTTCTAGAGATTTCTAGGAGCTTCTTTTTTACCTGGGTTATCAGCTCATCCGGAGTCGATGTTCCCGCTGTGAGTCCGACTCTTCTAGTGGCTGCGAACCACTCAGGGCGTAAGTCCTGTGGTGATTGAACATGGTAAGATATACATCCGAGCTGCTCACACTTCCTAGCTAGCTGTGCTGTGTTGTTTGAGTTAGCCCCTCCTACTACAATAATCAGCTTAGCCTTCGTACAGAGATCTTCTATCGCGGACTGCCTCTGCTTAGTCGGGCGACATACAGTATCTATAAATTTCACTTCAGTATGAGGAAACTTCTTCTTTATCGCCAGGATTATTTTTTCGCAATGCGTGATCTGTTGCGTAGTTTGCGAGACCACGCCTATTTTTAAGCGAGTTCCGCGCGAGGGGGTATCTAGCTTTAGCTCATGCACATCATGTACCGTTAGCACCGCTTGAGCAGTGGGGAAGTCTCCCATTAGGCCTCTTGCCTCCACATGATCAGCTTTTCCTATTACCAGAGGAGTGTATCCAGATGCCACAAGTTGGCTCAGTGCAGCGTGCGTTTTGTGTACCAGCGGGCATGTAGTATCTGTGACTCTGTAGCCTAAATTCTGCCACTTCGTGCGCATAGTATCTGAGGTGCCATGAGCGGTAATGATCACATCATTCGTCGTGGCTTTATCATCTGCTAAGCTGCCATGTTTGGCACCAAGCTTTTCTAATGATTCTCTGACCCTAGCATTATGCGCCAGTTCACCGAGAATGGTAACATTTCTTCTGCTGGCAAGTTGCTTAGCAGATTCTATTGCCGCCTTCACACCGAAACACATACCCATATGACTAGCCTCGATCACATCAAATTTAACTTCGTTTTCTAATCTCATTAGAATCAATATGGAGTACAAAGATGAACTCTTGATGAAGCCAATGTGAAATCACCGTGAAAAAACTATTTATCTCATATTGCGACATACCAGAGATAAACGGAGGGCGACTTCTATAGATTAAGTGGGTTTCTAGGAGACTGAGAATTTTTCTGCGATTGTCGATGTTTAATATTTCAATTAACACAACTACAGAGTATGAGTACTAGGTGATGCTTGCAGAGTCACTTACTTGATGAACTGTACTTGGCTAGTCGGAAGCCAGCATTGGCGACCGTCGGACATCTTGATGAAGCTCCAGTCTGCACGTTGCTCTACGAGGATGAACTCTAGTCCGTCATGAAGTGGCTCATTGAATGCATTGGCGTAAGAGTAGTCTGGGCCTTTTTTAGATAGAGCTGAGTCAATGATAACCACACCCGCCTGCTGAGCAGTTAGGCTTTTTTGCATAAAGGCTGCTAATAGGATAAATAAGCAAATAGCATTGATTACAGAAAAAGTCATCCATCTCCTATTTCTATAACGGAAGGTAAAGGCAAGTGCGCCCCAGAAGATAAAGTTGATAACGACTAATGGAACTTTGATCCATAAAAGGGGGAGGTTTTTCCAGCTCCATGTTGTAGCTGTTACTGGTATATCGTTGAGTGTCATAGCACGAGCTACGGCAAGATTTTCAGATACTTTCTGATCAAAGGGAGAATGTAATGATGCTTGTCGATAGGCTGCAATAGAACGTCCTATTGCTCCAGCCTTGAACCATGCGTTACCTGCATTATACCAAGCTGAGTCAGTGTGTGCTGGATTAGTTGATTCTGTTTCGAATGCTAATGCGGCTTTCATATAGAGTGCTTTTGAGCTGGCGCTACCAGCTTGAGCTTGCTGAGCTTCTTTGAAGGCTTGCTCTGCTTTTAGCCAATCGTTCGCGTGGACTTTAGAGGAGATAGATACGCTCAGGAACAGGATGATGAGTGAGGTTTTTGCTAAGCGGGTAATAAGATTTTTGGCTAAGCTATTGAGCTGATTAAATTCTGCTTCAGGTTGATCGTTACTGTATTCTTGGGCGTCTACTTTTTTATGGATAGTTATAATCTGTTCGATCTCGTCGTTGGTTGTGCCAATAGAAAGTAAGGCTTTTTTAGAATCTTTTTGTGTCCATGATTTTCCTGTAGCACCAAAGCTTGTCGCGATGAGGCTGAGGAAAGCTGGCCATTTCTCAGGTGAGGCGACTGTGATCTTCTTAAACTCTCGATACGCTTTGATCCGTGATTGGTATCGTTTGTCTGCGGCACGTTTACGTCGCTCACGGATGATAGGCAGTGAACAGAGAAAGAGAACTGGAGCTATGATAAGTAATGCCCAGAAAGCCTGGTTGAGTATATTGAACATTGTGTTTAGAAAATCTGTCATAGGAGATGTTTTTTGATTATGCCAGGTACCTTCTGGTTGGTCTGTGAGGGTAATGGCTGAGTCAGGAAAAGAGGATAATGGGATAAATTCTTTTCCATCGCTGGGCATTATTTTTAACGGAATCGGATCTGTGGAGTGAAGTTCGAACTCTCCCGTTGATGGATTAAAGAGCTGAATAGGGATCGATGGGAAGGCTTGAGTGGAGGTGGATAAGGCGCGGATACGCGTGCGGAAAGTAGTGCCACTAGGGTGCCAGATTCTACTGTAATTCTTATCAATGACGAAGCGTTCTCGGATGTCAGAGAAGTTTCTTAGTAGCGGGAGCTCCAGCATGCCGTGAGGTGCATCGCTATTGAGCGTGATTTCTAGTTCCATCAGGTCTCCTATCTTTGCTTCAGAGGGCTTGACTGATACCTCCATAGTGAGAGGCGTGAATAAGCCGCTAAATTCTGAAGATTGTTTTTTTGAAGGCAAAGCAATGACTTCGATTTCAATTTTGGGAGCCGTGGTGTATAAACGCTTGTATACTTTTCCTTTATCTACAGATTCGAAGAGTGCGTTATTAAAATATGAGGCGTAGCTAGCGAACTTTTCGTTTGATTGGCTCAGTTTAGAGCATTCCAGCCGAGTTTCTGCGAGGGTGTATTTCCCTGGTGTGTCGAAGCGTAGGTATAGAGGAAGTTCTATAAGACCCAGGCTATCTCGATTAGAAGTAAGGTTACGAGTGGCTATGACGCGACGACCGCCGAGAGGTAGGCCTATTTGATTATTCTCGTCCGCTGTTGTCCGTGGGATGACGACTTCGATAGAGGGGTTGCTAAAAAATGCTGGGTTGAGATTTAGTTTTTTCAGTAAATGGGCGGGTAATGCGCAAGTCCAAGATAAGTCTAGGCGTAGCGGCTCACCTACATAGACAGTGTGTTTCACTGGTTTCAGAGTAAGTGACATTTCTGATGATGCTTGAGGCTCGCTAACTAGAATTTGTAGTGCGCGAGTCTGGTAGGTAGTTGTATTAGATGAGAGGCGGATAGGATCTAGTGTCACTAATCCAGTTTTACGAGGTAGAAATTGGATTACCGCTATTGATTTTCCAAGTTTCTGATCTGTAAGTTCACGGATCTCAATGTCTAATACGGTGTATTCACCTGAGTTGTTTTCCCATTCTTCAGGTGTATTGACGATCTCATCGAAATAAATAGTAGCTGTGGCTGAGCGGTCAGTAAACCAAGTTTTATCCTGTAGTTGTAGCTCTGCTGAGCGAGAGATTAGCTCGATGATAGGTTCCATTCTCTCATCCTGCCCACATGATGAGAGAATGGAGAGGGGGTGAAAAAGTAATACCAAGATGTATTTTTTATAATGTGATAAGGAAGATATCATAGTGGTTAAAAATCTTTTTCTACCTTAGCCGCATTGGCGTTGGCACGTTTTTGTTGGCGGAACTGTAAGCTGCCTTGTTCTTCTAGTAGGATATCATCCGCAGAATAGTTCGGGACGGGGAGTTCCTGCATTTCTGATCCTGCTGCTAGGTCGCCTTGTGTGGCTTCTGAACTAGCCATAGAGTCTTCTGAATCATTGGTATATTCATAATCTTCGTCCTCCATGTCTTCATAATTTTCACTATCTTCGGAACTATCCTGAGAGTCGTTGTTTAGTAATTCTATGATCTCTTTTAACAGAGTAATAGCCCGCTGTTGCTCGGCTCTGCCTGCGGGCCAGGTTTCCCATGCTGTTAGGTGATTTTCGGCCTTAGTCTGCGCCTCTTGAGTTTTTAAAATCAGTTTTAACGGCTGAGTCATGAGGGTCTCAAAGTCAGGGATGTTATTTAATTGTAGCTTGAGCTTTAGATCAATAGCCTGCATCGATTTCTGGATTTCTTTTGCTCTTGGAGTATATGACTTTTGGGTTTTGGTAAAAGCGATAGAATTGGATATGGCCTCTTCAGGCATGAGAGTCTTCGGACGTCGTTTGACATCTTTTTCTATGATCTCGTGGTGAAGTGATTGTTGATCTGCTAATAAGAGTTCTAATTGTTCAATGAGTAATTGGATTTGTTGATTGATCTCATCTTCGAGTAATCTTTGTTGTGCAATTTTCAACTCGATCTCAGTGATCATTGAAGAGGTGAGTTCTAGCCGAATACCCGCACGCTGTAGTTCTGGTAAACAACGCTTACTGATCAGGAATGCTAGCTGAGCATTTCTTGCATAGCTTAGTGCTAGTGAGGGATGTGCTGCCTCCGCTTCGGCTAACTGAATAAGGCATAATCCACGGTTGAACTGCACAGCGGCCAATCCTCTAGGTGATACTGACTTCTCAGTACCTTCATCATAGAGTGTCGAGAATTGCTCTGCGGCATCTTCCCATTGCTCTGAGTTTAATAGTTCTGTGGCGTTATTAAAAGAGGCTTGAAATGTTTCTTTAGCAGCATGGCTGTTAGATGGATAAGACAAGAAGACTAGTAGAACCGTGGCGGTAATTCTGTTAGTTTTAGAGCTATAAGAACCCCAGTACTCAGACAGGATGAGTAAGACTAAACTAGGGATGATTAAGAAAATAGCAGCATCTTGATAGACGATGATTCCGGTCTGACTATCTGCGGCTTCGGTATTGCTGTTAGTAGTGTGTGCTAGATAGAGTTGTCCCATATTAAATGGTCTAACACCTACTGGGTGGTAGGTAATACGGTTACTTTGGTTAGCTAGGTTTCTTAGGCTAGTGTCTTCTAGCTTGGTTAAGACGGGTGCGTTTTTGTATATTAATGAAGTTATCTTGCCTTCATTATCCTTGATGGGAATGGTAGAGCTCACATTAAGATCTCCCAGACCTACTAATAAGACATCGGCTTCTTTTTCTTCTATTAGTTCAATGATCTTGGCTGTCTGAGATTGGTGATCTCCACCATCAGTAAGGATGATGAGGTCTTGTACTCCTTCTCGACCGTCAATGAATACTTGGTCGGTAGTTTTCTCAATAGCTGACTGCAGTGCCGTTCCTCCGAAATCTACTGAGCGTGTGTTGACCTGTTCTAACATGTAATGCACGAAGTCGTAGTCGTAGGTGAGTGGGCAGAGAATAGATGCGCTCCCAGCGTAGACGACTAGAGCTACTCGTTGATTCTCAAAGGTAGCTAATATGTCACGTACTCCTTGTTTAGCCACTTCTAATCTGGAAGGAGATAGATCCTCTGCTAACATGCTCTGAGAGACATCGATAGCGAGGACGACATCTCTACCGGAACGTGATACTGACTCTGCCCGTGGAGCATATCCTGGGCGTGCTACAGCTAGGATGAGTAGTATCAATGAAAGCGTCCTTAAAATGTCTCTGGACTTACGGTGTTGGCTAGACTTTCCACCGAGTGCGACCACTACTTGCTGACGCTTCATACGCGCACGGTTTAAAATCCAGACTAGAGGAATAGTCAGAATTAATAAAGTTAGAAGGCTAGGCCATTGAAATATGAAATCACTCATGGGGCGATACGCAACCATGTTGCTTCTATGATTAAGGATGAAAATAGAGCTAGAATGGAGAGGAGTAATGGGAGCCAAAACCATTCTGCGACACGTTCAAAGCTGCGAGTTGATATCTCAGATCTCTCTAGTTTATCAATCGCTTCATAGACCGAAAGTAAGGATTCGAAGTCGTATGCTTTTTGGAATATCCCACCAGTTTCTAGACTGATGTGTTCGAGCGTTTTTTCAGCGTTGCTTAGTTCTTCTAGGTTCTCGTCGTTATTATTATCGCCTAAACTGATGGCATAAATCCGGCAGTCCCATGCCTTTGCTAGGCCAGCTGCTTCGATAGGTAAATGATTGCCTGCATTATTTTCACCGTCGGTGAGTAGAATGATGACACGGCTTTTTAGTGCGTCTATATCTAAGCTGTTGCTGCCGTGTTTTAGAGATTCAGGATTATTTAATCTAGCTGCGGCAATGGCTAACGCATCACCATAGGCTGTGCCGTCTTCGTTTGGGCGGGTTTGGATTTCTAGCCCGTTGACTATTTGCAGTAAGGCATCGTGTCCAAAGGTGAGTGGACTACATGTATCAGCATAGCGAGCAAAGGTGATTAAACCGATGAGGTCATTTGGCCTTCCTTGTAGTCTTTCTCCGTCACCTGCGATGAATCGCTGAACCATAGATTTAGCGACTTCTATACGGCTGCTTCTTTTATCACCGATGTCTAGAACGCTCATGTCCATACTACTGGAAACATCAACTAACAGCTGGATGGCAATGCCTTCTGAAACCTCGATGCTTTGGGTCGAGCCAGCTTGAGGACGAGCTAGGGCTAGAATAGTAAGTAGTACAGAGAGGTGACGTAGGGACGTAGGTAGCCAGAGATAGCGTGCGCGACCAGCTTCTCTGTTAGGCCATGTTCGCAGTGAGGGAACGGTCACGGAAGTTCGGTTTTTAGGAAAATTCAAAAGCAATAGATAGAGCGGGATCAGGGTGAAGAACCACGGGTAGAGTATGTTCATTTGTTGATCTCCTCTCTAATTATTCTTAAGAGTTTAGTATCGTCAGAAGAAGAACTGTAGGCTCTTTGTTCAAGGGCTTGGCGTATCTCAGAGGAGAGGTTCGCGTCGTCATCGATAAGGATTTTTTCGATGTCTTTTGTGTCTGATTGATTCGTCTCCAACGCTTGATATATCGTTACTAATGAGGCCTTGCTAGAGCTTTTTATATCTGTATTTTTCGGCTTAGATCGTTTTAAATAGAAGAGAACCGATGTAATAAAGATGATCCCTAATAAGAGTAGAGCCAGAGGTAATCCAAGTGGGGTGGGAGAGACGTTTTTTGAACTAGGATGTAGGGTCTCTGGCGTATTACTGTCTTCTATTATATTATGGCTTTGTACAGATAAGACTGGAGCGCTTGGAGCATGTTCAATGGTGATTTTTTCTTGAGTTAAGAATATCTTTATTCCCTCTAATTTGAATTCTCCAGCTTCTGTGGGTTGTAATACCCATGTCGATGTCTGGTAATAAAAACCGTCTTTAAAAGTGACTGGGGTATGCTCTTTAGCAACGAGTATTATGGATGGGTGAGTGGGTACGGTGAGAGCGAACTCGGCGAAGTCGGAGCGTTTCATTTCGGCATGAAGTTTTACGACGTCTCCAGGTAAACAATGTTTAGGTCTGAGTTCTATAGATACGGCAGAGTCATTCACTGGGAATGAGTAAGCAGATAGCTTTAGTGTTAGAGTAAGAAGTATAAGAATAATAGTCTGCATTACTTATCCTCCTGTTTCATTTGTTGTTTGAGGTAGACGAGACTGAAAAAATCCCGATAGAGCCTCAACGCAATTTGAGCCAACTTCCAGGTCGAGAAGGTTGACTCTGGATTCCATCATGGTCTGGCGTAACTGCTGTTGATTCATCGTTGAGTGGTCACGCTCAGCTTTGGCATCGATGATGGATAGTTCGTCTGACTCAGCGTCTGCTATACGGACTAGTCCTGCAGCATCAGTGGGATCTAGCTGTTTCTCTGTGATGTGAATGGCATTGATATCATGGCGAAAGGCGAGTGTTTGAAGTTCACTTAGATAGTCTTCAGTTAAAAAATCTGACACGACAAATGCGACGGATTGCTTATGGGCTATCTGACCAAATCGGCTTAGCATTTCTGTGAGATTAGTGCCCTTGCTTGTGGGCTGAAAGTTCATTAGCTGATCCATGATGCGCATGGCGTGATTACGGCCTTTGGCTGGCGGAATGACTTGTTCTATCTTGTCACTAAACATGATTAGTCCAACGCGATCTTGGTTTTTTATCGCAGCTAGAGTGATCAGGGCAGATACTTCAGCCATCGTTTTACGTTTATTTCCATCAGTACCGTGTAGCATAGAAGCTGAGACATCGACTAATAAATAGATGAACTGCTCTCGCTCTTCGATGAATCTTTTGATATGTGGCTCACCGGTTCTGGCGGTGATCTTCCAGTCCATAGCTCTGACATCATCACCAGCCTGATAGGGGCGTATATCTTCAAACTCGATACCTCTTCCATGGAACACGGAACGGTACTCACCCGCAAGTAGGTGCTCCACTGGGTGGCGACACTTTAGCTCAAGTAAATTGAGGCGGTTTTCGAGTTCAGTGAGCACGGGGAAATTATGTTATTCAGTGATGGGGACTTGAGAGAGGATTTTATCAAGCAAGTCGTCCGAGGTGAGCGACTCAGCTTCAGCACGGTAGGAGATGGCCAGACGGTGGCGTAGTACGTCATGTGCTACATCTTTTACATCTTGTGGTGTGCAATAGTCACGACCTGAGAGGAGAGCATGACCACGAGTGGCTAAGGATAAATAAATAGAAGCACGAGGCGAAGCGCCAAACCTTATATAACGAGATAACTCGAGGTCGTAGTTATCTGGATTTCTTGTAGTGTCTACGATGCGGAGGATATAGCGCTCTATCTTTTCATCGATAAATAAGTTTTCTAATGCGCTCCGCATTTCCATGAGATTTTCTATGGTTAAGATAGGTTGTACTTCTAGCATCGGTTTAGCCTTAGCCATGCGCTGCATTACTAGTAGTTCTTCATCCATTGTAGGGTAGCCGACCTTGAGCTTGAACATGAAGCGGTCCACTTGAGCTTCTGGTAAGATATAGGTTCCTTCTTGCTCAATAGGGTTCTGAGTAGCTAGTACGAGAAATGGATCAGGAAGCGGGTAAGTCTCTTTTCCTAAGGTAACCTGTTTCTCCTGCATCGCTTCTAAGAGGGCGCTTTGTACTTTTGCGGGTGCGCGGTTGATCTCATCCGCTAGGAGTAAGTTGGCGAAGATAGGGCCTTTCTCTGCAGAAAATGTGTGATCTCTAGGATCGTATACAAGTGTTCCCGTCAGGTCGCCAGGGAGTAGGTCAGGAGTAAATTGAATACGGCTGAACTGTGCATGGATTGCCTTAGCAAGGCTGTTAACGGTGAGTGTCTTAGCTACTCCGGGTATGCCTTCAAGTAGAACATGCCCGTTACAGAGTAGGGCTAGTAATAGGCGTTCGATAAGTACTTCCTGACCGACCACCACTTGGCTGATCTGGTCGCGTACCGCTTGTAAGTGATCTGAGACTGTTGTCATTGTCTGGGTTTATAGGTAAATTAGGTGATGGAGCAATAAGCATTTTTCTATTACTACATTTTAAATACTAGCTGTGATGAGTTTTCTATTTCAGATGATTTACTGAAATGTATCATAGTGCACGTCTACTGGCGTATTGGTATTGGCTGTGATGAGTTTTGCGTTGCTTCGTGGTCGTGATAGTTTATTTCTTAGCGATGAATATTGAGACCGTTGAAAAGCCGATGAGGTGGGGTGAGCTGGATGTGAATTTATTTGGCATCGAGAATGACTGGTATGGTGAGAAGTTTGAGAAGCCATTGGCGTTTTCATTGGCAGTGGATCAGGAGTATTTATGGTTTGTGGCATCACATCAAGATGCGGCATTGATCCACCCGATGGCTCGTCCTGGGGTGTTTATGCCTGAGCTGTGGAAGTATGATGTTGCGGAGTTTTTTTTGTTAGATCCGAAGACTGGAAGGTATCTGGAATTTAATCTAGCTCCTAATGGGGCGTGGTGGTCTGCGCTCTTTACAGCTCCGCGAGTGCGTGAGTCTGAGGAGGATAAGATCATCCCAGACGTGGCGACGTATGCTGATATGTCGCCTGATGGTAGCTGGCTGACTGCGGCAGCTATCCCTCTGTATTATCTGCGTGAGGAATTAGGCTTTGGTGATGAGAGCATGATGAATGTGAACTTTATCGTGCATTCTCTTGAGCAGCGCTATGCGAGTGCAGCAGATCTTGGTGGAGGAAAACCAGATTATCACCAACCAGATAAATTTAAGAAGGTGAACTTTTTCAAACTAGGGAGCTAGGGCAGTTAGGATCTCTTGGTAGAGTTTCTCAGCGATGATGACTTGCCCTTGTTCGTTGGGGTGGATTATGTCGGCTTGGTTAAATTTTGGATTGCCTGAGATTCCTTCGATGAGGCTAGGGTAGAAGTGGACTTTGGTTTCCTTGGCTACTTCTTTGAAGGTGTTGATAAATTTTGTTTTGTAGTCCTGGCCCATGTTCTGAGGTACTTCGATCCCTGCTAGGATGATGGCTGCTTCTGGCTGGGCTTTTTTTATGGAGGTGATGATATTTATTAGATTCTTCTGAGTGACTTCTGGGGCTATGCCACGGAGTCCATCATTACCACCCAGAGCGACTATGATAAGGTCTAGTGGACGCTTCACGAGGAGCTTCACTCTTCTGACTCCGCCGTTGGTGGTGTCACCTGAGAGTCCCGCATTGATGCAGATCCATTGCTTACCTTGCTTTTCTGCTAGCTGGGCGATGAGAGCGGGGTAGGCTTGTGTTTTTTCTAGTCCAAATCCAGCGGTGATGCTGTCACCAAGGAAAACGATTTTGCGAGGTGTCTCATTAGCGGGATTGTAAGGTACAGTCTGAGCTTGGCCGAGGCTGGTCAGAAGGATAATCAGAGAAGCTATTTGTGAAAAAACAAATTTCATGCATCTTACATAAGATCGATCAACGCTATTTGCAAAAACAATCTCATGAGTTCTATTCTAGAAACAACTGACCTTAGTAAAACTTACCCGAGCGGTAACTCGCAACTGACTGTACTAGATGCAGTAAATATCCAGATCCCTACTGGTTCTACTGCCGCTATAGTAGGTCCATCGGGTAGTGGTAAGACTACATTGTTAGGTCTCTGTGCTGGGTTGGACAGAGCGAGTTCCGGGAGGGTGATCCTTGATGGAAATGACATCACGAGCTTCAGTGAGGAGCAGCGCTCGGAGTTACGTAGAAAATCTATAGGTTTCATTTTTCAGAATTTCCAACTAATGCCTAATCTGACAGCGATTGAGAATGTGATGATCCCAGCAGAGCTTCAGGGTAAGCACGGAGCTGAGACTCTGCAGCGGGCGAAAGATCTGTTAGATCGTGTTGGTCTAGACTCACGGATGCAGCATTACCCGAAGCAGCTTTCTGGTGGTGAGCAGCAGCGAGTGGCGATAGCGAGGGCATTTATTCATCAGCCTAAAATTCTGTTCGCAGATGAGCCAACGGGAAACCTAGATGAGGAGTCTAGTCTACTTATCGAGGAGATGTTATTTGAGATCAATAAGGAACTGGGGACGACTCTAGTGATCGTGACTCATGATAATGAGCTGGCACAGAAGACGCAGCACTTGATCAAGCTCAAGGGAGGGAAACTAGTAAGTGTATGATCGCCTTTTTGAAGTCCCTTAGTTCTGCATGGACATGGAAGATGGCGTACCGTGATAGCCGGTCTACGAAGTGGAAGCTTGCCCTGTTTTCTACTTCTATTGTCTTCGGTGTGGCTGCGCTAGTGATCATTGGGTCACTGAAAAATAATCTGAATGACTCAGTGAGATCACAGTCGAAGTCCCTACTCGGGGCAGATGTCCAGATTAGCGCTCGGCAGGAATTTTCTGAAGCATCACAGGAGTTGAGTAAGGAGATAGGCGGTGAGCAGGCGCGTGAGATATCCTTCACTACTATGCTGACGGTGGGGGAGAATCCCAGCCCTAGGCTAGTGAGCATCCGCGGGGTAGAGGCGGGCTTTCCCTTCTATGGTGAGGTGGCTACTGAGCCGGCAGGGAAATGGGATACCATCCATTCTAACAACGGAGTCTTGGTTGAGGAATCATTTCTGATCTCAATGCAGGGTAAGATCGGTGATGTGGTGAAGTTTGGAAATTTAGAATTACCTATCATCGGCACGTTGGCACAGTCTCCACCATCGTCATCTGGGTTCGCGAGTATGACTCCTACAGTGGTGACTTCTTTTGATGTGCTGCAAGGATCAGATCTTCTGGGTAGTAAAAGTCTGTCGTTTCACCGGACGTATTTTAAGCTTCCAGATGTGAGTGACCATAAGGAAATGTTAGAGCAATATCAGCCAGTGATAGATGCCGAGCGCCTACAGACGACCACCGCTACACAGCGAAGTGAGCGGATAGAGAGTACGATCAATAATTTGTATTTGTTTTTGAATTTGATTGGTTTTAGCTCGTTGTTTCTGGGTGGAATTGGGATAGCTGGGGCTATTCATATTCATGTCACTGAGCGGATACCCAGCGTGGTGACTCTCCGTTGTCTGGGCTGCACATCATCGAATGCATTTTCTATTTATTTTATTCAGGGTGTCTGCATGGGGATCCTTGGGACGCTGTTAGGTGTGGCTTTCGGGTGTGTGACGGTGCTTATCGGTGGGGCATTTGCGGATTCTTTGCCAGCGGCTATTCCGTTTGAGATCACTATCACTCCGGTGTTTTATGAGGTGATGAAGTCAGCTTGTATTGGATTTATGATCAGTATTTGTTTCGCGCTGCTGCCGCTGTTGAAGTTAAGAAATGTGAGTCCATTGGCTGCTCTGCGTCAGGGTGATAGTACCGATGGTGAGGCGAAGTCAGCTCGAGACCTACTACGCTGGCTCATCATTTTCGCGTTAGCGGGGACGGCATTTCTGCTAGCGTGGTTAGATAATGCCGAGATGGGTAAGGGAGCGCTGACTGCTGCTGGCTATGTCGGCTTTCTCGCGCTTACGTTTGGGTTATTGTTAGGCTGTGGTTTATTACTGCGGTCGTTGTTAAAGTTCTGTGTGCGCAGAACTTGGCCGTTCACTCTGAGGCAAGGAGTCTCAGCACTGTACCGGCCTAATAACCAGACGAGCATCTTCATGTTATCGATCGGTCTCGGGGTCTTTTTCCTATTTACGCTGATGCTGATGCAGAACATTATTTTACAAGGGCTAAGTCCAGAGAGGATGGCGGGAAGGCCGAATGTATTCATGGTGGACGTGCCACCAGAGGACTCTGCGCGGGCGGTGGAGACGATCGAGAAATCTGGTTCCAAGGCACTAGGGGCGGCACCTATTATTCAGTTGAGACTCACTGAGGTGAAGGGAATACCTGTGACAGATATTTTACGTGAGCAGTCTGCTAGAGCGGATGACAACACCGCGGACGCTAGCGAGAGAAAGATCCCAGGCTGGGTGCTGAGGCGGAGTTTTCGTAGTACATTTCGTTCTGAGCTAGCTGACACTGAAGAGCTGATGGCTGGCGAGTGGGTAGGGACGTATGATAGTTCCGCCACTGTGGGTGAGGTGATTCCTATTAGTATGGAAGAGAAGATCGCAAAGGACATAGGCGTAGAAATAGGAGATACGATCAAGATGGAGATCGAGGGATTTGGTGAAGAAGCTGTATTAAAAATAACCAGCCTGCGCGAGGTGGATTGGCGAAGTATGGAACTGAACTTCTTCATCGTTCTTCCCTCTGGAGCCGTGGATGACTATGTGGCATTTAATATTTTAACAGCGCGTAGTGATAGCCCAGAGGATAGGGCTAATCTTCAGCAAGCGATGTTTGCAAGCTGGCCATCGGTGAGCGTGATTGATCTGTCCTTGATCTTAAAAACGGTGCAGTCGGTACTGAATGCGGCGAGCAAGGCGATCCAGGTCATGTCTCTATTTACCTTGATCACAGGATCCATCGTGCTTATTTCTGCGCTACTCTCCGGGAGAAAGATACGCACTAAGGAAACGGTACTACTCAGAGTACTAGGTGCGAGCCAGGGGCAGATAGCTAGGATCTTAGCTGTCGAGTATGCGTTGTTAGCTACCTTAGCGACAGTGGCAGGCGCGGGCTTGGCGACGATCGCGAGCGCTCTGTTGAGCCACCATCTGTTTGATTCCGAGACTTATGTATTCCCTTGGGGGACGCTTCTCTTTAGTGCATTTACAGTGATTTTCATCATCGTAGTGCTGGGGATGCTTCTTAGTAGAGGGATTTCTAAGACTCCACCGATGCATGCCTTGAAAGCTGGAGGATGATGAGATGCATGATGACTGATTGTAGATAAATTGGTTATATGAAAAGTGCATTCTCTATATGATGCTGTTTTCACCATTACTCTCTAGCAAAGTAATGGCTGTGGAAAAGGTGACTACTGCTAAGCAAGTCTCCACCGAGGGGAAGGAGTTGCAGAAGGAACTACAATTTCTCTATCTGGTGATGAAGACGAATGCTGACGCGAATCAGGTGAAGGTCACAGCCCCACAAAGGCAGATCATGACGGAGCTAGAGACGTGCAATAAATAACTCAACGCCCTCCAGCGTGAGGCGGCTGAAAATACCCACGTCACTAAGGCGAAGTGGCAGGCAATGGACCAATCATTATCTAAGATTCAGCGACTTACTTCACTCAATGAAACAGACCTTGATAGACCGATAAGAAATAGTCTCAACAGCTGGGTAATTGCTGCTGAGAACTACGGGTCATCCACTGAGCAGTACAGTCTCACTAAATACTGTCAGAGTAGCTCGTTTTGTTTTAGTAGTTCTGTTAGCTCGTTTTTGATATGTACGTTATAACGATTTTATTTAGATGTGTTAGAAAAAATAATTTTTTTTAATGTTCTCCACGATACCGTTCACGGAGTTTTGGCCCTCGAAGATCGACTCCATCTAGGAGGAGTTGGAGAGTTTCTGGAGCGAGTGGCAGGATTGTTTCTTCAGCGGTTCTTGGAAATGGCCATCTGAAGGTTCCTTCTTCTAGTTTTTTGGCAACAAGGTATATGCCTGTGCGGTCGAAGTAGAGAAGTTTGACACGGTTGTGTCGTTTGTTGCTGAATACGTAGAGGTATTGAGCGTTGAGTTTAGTGATGTTGTAGTCCCTTAGTGTTGCTATAAGACCGTTGAAGCTTTTACGCATGTGTTTAACAATCCACCTCGCAACAAGCAGAAAATGAATATGTTTCACGAATAGATAACCTCAAACCGAGATCCTTTAAATATTGTCGTGTAGTGTGAAATTTCCAAAGTCCGACAGACTCTTAAGTTCTAGTTTTTCAAGAGCGACAGAATCTGTTTTGTTGTGGGAGGCTTTAAAGTGTGCTGTTTCTAGGACGTGAAACTGATGCCCCATGGTGGTGGGATGTGTGAGGGTTTGGAATTGTCTGATGAGTTTGAAGTTATTAGGGTTGAGGTTTTCTTCTAGGCTGATTAGCCAGTCTTTGGCGTGGGTTGTGAGGTAGTGAGATTGAGAAGAAAAGTGGGTGATCTGGTGGCCGTGCTGAAGGTAAGCTTTCCCGAGCAGGGTGAAGTCTACGTGTGCTGTGATGTCTTTTAATCCTGGCGTGTCTAGAGGTTTTTCGTCGGCTTGATGTTGGAAGTAGCAGCAGAGTGTGCCAGTGCTACGCGATGCTGCATAGTAGGAGTCGTGAGTATGCCCGTAGTCGATGGTGATGGTGTGAAAGTTTTCTAACATTTCGGTGATGTCGGCGATAAAGGTATCTATTCCAGGGCGGTATTCGGTCTGGTAGCCATCTGGTAAACCGATGAGTTCTGAAGGGAGTTTCTCTGTAAATGTTACTAGCTCGGGGCTAAGCTTTTTATCGAGTAGGAAGGTGAGTTTTTCGTCCTCTATTGTGATGAGGCGCTCGTGCCATTGGTTGTTTTCTAGCTGAAGGAGTTGGACTGGAAAGGAGTCGATGAGTTCATTGCTGAGGATGACGCCGGTTGTTTCTGAGATTTCTGATGGAGAGCTGTGCTGTGCTATTTTGTGTTCGTGTGTGTTAAGGTATAGGCGCTGAATGGCTTTAGCTGCATTCAGGTGTTCGATGATGTGATAGGTGAGAGCTTGATAGAAGTCGGGGAATGATTGCTGGATAGTATTTAAAATATCTTTTGCTAGTTGGCCATTATTGGCTGCTATTTCTATGATGTGGTAGGATGAAGGTGATTCATTTTCTATCCAGAGCTTATGAATACGGTGGGCAAGGATGGTTCCGAAGCATGCCCCGACGCTAACACTGGTGAAGAAATCACCTGATTTACCGATGTTTTCGAAGCCTCTCGTGTAGTAACCCCACTCAGGATGATAGAGAGCGTGCTGCATATAAGTGTGAAAGGAGATAGGGCCATTTTCGCTTATTTGGCGGGTGAGAAAAGTTTCTAATCTGAGGGTTGCTTCATGAGAGGGAACAGGGTATGTGTTAGTGGTATCGATAATCATGTCTATGGGTCGGTGGAAATAAGGAATAAATTATGAGCTGGAAGAAGTTTAACTCACGGAGAAAAGTGCGCAAGAAGTCAATTTTCAGGCGCCGCTGGTTTCTGATTTTTTTTGGTGGAGGTTTCCTCTGCTGCATCATTGCTATGGTTGTTGCTTGGGGGTTAACTGAGAATTATCGAGAGAGAGCTAAAACTTATGATTTAGATCTAGTGGGTAATGTGCAGTTACCTAATAAAATCTTTGACCGTGAGAGTAATGAGTTGGGCAGAATTTTCAATGAGAACCGCGACCCTGTTAATGTGGAGGATGTTCCTCAGTTGTTCATTGATACGTTGATAGCAGCGGAGGATGCACGCTTTTTCAGCCACAATGGTTATGATTTAAAAGGTATCACACGTGTGGCTTTACAGGAGCTAAAGGGTGGAAGTGTCTCAGGTGGTGCTAGTACGCTGACTCAGCAGCTAGCGCGAAATGCGTTTTACCTTAAAGAAGAGAGAGCCGAGCGGAAAGAGTCTAGTTACGAGCGTAAGCTGGTGGAGATCTTCCTAGCGATGGAAATAGAGGAGCGCTACACGAAGCAGGATATTTTACAATTTTATTTAAATCGTGTTAACTTTGGTAGTGGCTATTATGGTATTCGGTCAGCATCACTAGGTTTCTTTGGTAAAGAACCGAAGGATCTCGAGCTACATGAATGTGCTGCGTTAGTAGGTTCTATCCGTAACCCTGCTCACTATAGCCCAACTAGTATGAATAAGAAGCCAGATGGTACTCGCGAGAGAGGCTATCAGAATAAGAGGGTGAAAGACCGAGTTCTCGTAAGAATGGCTACTGAAGGAATGATCTCTGAAGAGGAATGCGATGAGTTCAAGAATCGTAAATTAGTACTCAACCCTACACCTATTCAGCGTGGGACTTCTCATTTCCATGACAGGGTGGATGATACCTTTAATAAGACACTCGATGATCTTGGGATCACAGCGTCTGAACGATCTGGAGGAGGCTATAAGATATTTACAACTATCGATGGCGATGTGCAGCGTGAGATGGAAGGTAATATGAAAAGGAAGCTCACTGAAATAGAGCAAATAGAAGGCTATGAGCACCCTAAGTATAAGGACTACGAGAGAACTGAGGATTCTAAACCTGAGTATCTTCAGGGTGCGGGTATCGCTATAAATAATGAAAATGGAGCGGTGATTGCTTATGTAGGTGGCCGTGATTTTGTCCACTCTCAGTATGATTTTGCTGGTTCTGGTAGAAAGCCTTTAGGTACTGCATTTTTTCCATTTATCTATGCTTCAGCACTTGAGAATGGAATGAACAGCGCGACTCAACTGATCGATGAGGCTTTAGATAATAGGCAGGTAATGGTTGGTGGAGTGGAAGGGATTCTTGGTGAGTGGGGAAATGAGATCATGGATCCAACCTACGAGGGTATAATCCCGATGCGCCGTGCACTAGCTGCTTCAAAGATAGCGGCTACAGTGAGACTGGGGCGTCAGTTGGGCTTGGACACAGTTTGGAATACAGCAGTGAAGTTTGGACTACGTAAGCCGAAAGGCAGACTATTAACTAGGACCTTGTTAGGGTCTGAGTCTGGTTCTATTAAAGAACTAGTGAGGTCATACTCAGCTTTTCGTCATGGAGGAAGAGAGCTAGAGAAGCTTGTTTGGATTGAGCGTATCGAAGATGCAGCAGGGAATGTGGTATACCAGTGGGACAAGAATAAGGATGTAAAGCATAAGGATGTCATTAGCAGCTCTTCTGCGTTTTTGGTTCATACCATGTTAGAAGATTCTCTTAAGAATGGTGCAGGAAGTGATGTCTTTGAGCGGTCCAATATGGTTGACTTTAATGGCGGTGGTAAGACCGGCACTACGAGTGATTTCAGTAACCATTGGTTTGTAGGTTATAATGGTCGCGTGACTTGTGCTCTCTGGACTGGATTCTATGACGGAGCTAGTAAGCAGATCTACCCAGAGGCATTTAGTAAAGACACAGTGATGCCCATCTGGATAGACACGATGAAGGTGGCGGAGATTAAGCTTGGTGATGAACTGATCGAGCAACCTGAAGATATTGTGAAGTTAAGGATCTGTCAGCATTCAGGTAAGGTTTGTTCTAAGTCATGTGAGGAGCCAGTTCATAACATTGTGACCGGCGAGAGCGAGTATGTTAGTACTGGAATAGAAGAATATTTCCATGAGTCACAGCGCCCTAAGGGGACATGTCATATACATGGTGCTAGTTTAGGTGACTTTCATGCAGGGTTCATGAATAAAGGATCAGGTGCAAGTGCGCTTGATATTCTTAACACTAAGCCAATCAAGCCTAAGAGTGATACGGTGGTAGGTGATGATCCATACAATTCACTGGTGGTTTTAATAAAGGATGTGAAGAAGACCAGCATGAATCATGCTGGTCGTGGCTTAGGAGCGATGGATCTGGATTTCCTAGAGAAGGAAAATGAGAAATCCTCTATGTTTCTCACGAAGCCAGGTAGGATGGTAATCTCAGAATAACTTTAGTTCTCATGAGATTTTTTTAAATTCATACGTATTTGTTAGCTATCAGCTTGCCTTGTAAGCTTGGTTAGTTAGCCTTGAACACGTGACTACAGAGACAACAGAGAGGGATAGCTTAGCTGGATATATTTGTCCTTCATGTGAGGTTATGTTTGCAATACTCTGTAACCAGTCAGGCGATGGAGTGGCTTGTCCTAGCTGTGAAAGTTTGTTAAGAATTCCTGCTGCAGAGGAGAAGGATAAAGAGGCTTTTGTGAAGGAAGACCTGCAGTCTGTAGTTTATCAAGGGCAAGGAGTGACGAAAAATGATCAGTACGTAAACTCAACACGGGAACGTCAGTATTCTAGTAATGGTCAAAGTGAGACTAACTCTGAAGCTCAACCTATAGATGAACAAAAGCAGGGGGGGCTAGAACGCGTCCTTATATTATTAGTCATTACATTATTTGGTCTTGGTTGTGTTGTTTATTTCGCATTGAAGCCCAATAAGACGAATAAGAGAATCCCAGTAGATGGGCAGACGGTGTCGAATGTTCAGTCTAATATCGAAGAGGCAGATTTGGGTGGTTCTAGTTCTGGTGGAGAAGGTGAATTAGTAACTGAATCAGATGAGGGTGATAGCTTCAAATATGATCGCAGTGATGATGTTCAAGTTGCGAGAGTCGAAGCGTTTTTGAAATCATGGTACGAAGCGAAATCAATAGATGAGATGTTAGAACTAGTTAGGCCTAGTGATGGACTGAAAAATAAGATGTTAAGGCATTATGAGCTCCACCCTGTTAATTTATCAGAGCTTAGAGAGGTTGGCAGAGTTAAAGATTTACCTGGTGAGGATGGATATATCACTTATTACTGTGAGACCCAAAACTATAAAAAACGTTTTGGAGTATTACAATATTCGCAAGATAGTATTTTGCTAGATTGGGAGAGTTATGTAGCATATAGCGAGATGTCATGGGTGGAATTAATAAAGAAAAATCCTGAATTTCCTGTTGAAGTGAGAGCGCGTGTTAAGGGTACTCATTACTATAGTGGTGAATTTAGTGATGAGCAAAAATGGCGATCAGTAAGACTACTGAACCCTAATGAAACTGACATCTTATATGGTTATGTTCTGAGAGGTTCAGCGGATGAACTGAGGCTGTTTGATTTTGGAAACAGTAATAACCTAGCCTTTGTCTTGAATGTCAAATATCCTCCGGGCTCGGAGGGTAGTAACCAACTGCTAATTGATAAGGTAGTTAAAAAAAGTTGGTTTAAAGAATAACACAATAATATTTTATGAGTAATGAGCGAGAGACTAGCACTTACAATAAGGCGCTAAAGATAAATTTAGATGCATCTAAGTACGGCACGTTTGCAGAAATCGGTGCTGGGCAGGGAGTCGCAGACTGGTTTTTCCAAGCATCTGCTACTGCAGGGACTATAGCTAAGTCGATCTCAGCTTATGATATGACCATGAGTGATGAGATCTATGGTAAGTGTAAGCGCTACGTCTCAAGAGAGAGAATGAAATCAATGCTTAAATATGAGTTTGATATTCTCGAAGAGCGCTTGTCTGAGAGCCGTGGAGATAAGTCTACCTTCTTTTCATATTGTAATACTATCAGAGCTAGAGGGTATAAAGATAATGGCGAATGTCACGGCTGGATGGGGGTGAGGCTCCAGTTAAAGCCACATGGTCCACCGTGTGATATTCTCTGTCATGTAAGGCTCTTAGATGAAGAAAATATCGACCAGATGAAAGCGATCGGTATTATCGGGGTAAATCTGATATATGCTTCGTTCTACCACCGAGATAATATAGAAAATTTCGTAGAGTCACTAATAGATGGTTTAGATCGATCTAAGGTAGAGGTGGATTTATTGAAGTTCTTAGGCGAAGATTTTCACTATGTTGATAACAGAATATGCTCATTACAGTTAGTGCAGAGCGGACTAACAGATGCTGCGATGTTTACTCCTGAGGGAGAGGTGGTGCAGCCTGCAGAGGCGCTTTATAAGCGGCCTATTGCGCTTCTTCGTGGTAGTTTTGATCCAGTGACTAATCTGCATCTGGATATGATGGAGCAGACTAAGAAGAAGTTTTTTGAGAGGCTCGACGCTGAACAACAGGAGAGGTATATGGGTATCTGCGAGATATCTACTAATAATCTACTACGTGGTGATGAGATAGACCATGTTAACTTTATTGATAGGGCTGACGCATTACAGGCTATGGGTAAGATGGTGCTTATTTCTAGGTGCCCTGAATTTCATAAAATAGCAGGTTATCTTAACCGCTACACGAACCAGCCAGTTGCCTTCTCTCTCAGTATTGGGCTACTCAATGAGTTATTCAAAGAGAAATGGTCTGAGAATCTCTCTGGTGGGATTTTAGAATCATTCGGTAGATTATTTAAGAGTCAGCTAGGTCTCTATGTTTACCCTTGGAAGAATCGGAAGACGGGAGAGGTCGTGACGGCTGAAGTTTTTGAGACTGATGAGAATCTACGTCATCTGTATCTCTATTTTAGAGCGAACGGGATGATTCAGGATGTGGGGTGTAGTGATGAGAGTTTACTTGATTTTACCAGTAGAGATATTAATAAAATGATAGAATCTGGTGATGAGGAGTGGAAGAAAATGGTTCCTCAGGTAGCTCATAAAGGAGCGATGTACTAGATCGCTATTACTTTTTATAAATAGAATATACAGCATGGGTTTTAAATCTGACATTCGTGGATTACTACAATACGTACCTCTCTTTAGAGGTAAGGTTTTCGTGATCGATGTTGACTGGGGGACGCCTAATGACGCTGTGAAAGCTGAGATCATGATGGATCTTAAAGCTCTCCAACAGGTAGGTGTAATGCTCGTTGTATCGATGCCTGAGGAGCTTGTGCAGGACTTTTTTGATCATGCTGCAGATATAGAACTACGGGTCTCTACGAAGGTGAGGGGATGTGATGATGGTAATCTTCAGGATTTGTTAGATCGTGGGCAGTTGTTTGTGGTGAAGCAGGAAGCTGAGTTACTTTCAGACGAGCTCATAGCTATGAGTGTTTTATTAAAGGCTTATAAGTTGATCTGTGTTTCTGGGATTTCAGAGTTGTTAGACGCTAACGGTGAGGTTGAGAGGTTTATTCATGTGAACGATTTTTCAGACAAGGTGACTGAGACGAGTAGTGCTGTACACATTCAGGCTGTAGCAGCCTGTCACGCGGGAGTACCTCGAGTACACCTGCTTAATGTGAGCCAGCAAGGGGTTATACTCAATGAGCTCTTCTCTGCAGAGGGTGTAGGATCAATGTTCTATACTGATAGTTATCGCTCTATCCGGCAAGTGCGTGAGGAAGACATTTCTGAAATGTTAGGTATGATCGGTAGATCTGTGCGTAATACACACCTTGTGCCACGAACGTTTGAGGATGTGAGAGATAATATCGAGGCGTACTATGTTATGGAAGTAGATGATAACGTGGTGGGATGCGGTGCGCTCTATGAATACGGTGATTGCGGCGAAGTGGCGTGCCTCTATGTAAAACTATCTCACGAGGGGACTGGCTACGGTGCCTCTATAGTGAGATTTCTAGAGGAAAAGGCGAGAGCTAAAGGTCTCAGTCATGTCTTTGCTTTGAGTAACCGAGCAGCGAAATTTTTCAATGATATAGGTTATGGAGAAATGACCATAGATGAGCTTCCTTCTGAAAGACTGAAACGTCTCAAGGAAAGTGGACGTGAGTCTCTAGCATTCAAGAAAAGTTTATAGTATATAGGAGGGCTCTATCGGATAATGATGACTAGAGCACGGTGATCACTAGCGACATCACCAGGAGGCGTATCTAGAATGTAGGATGCCTTCTTGTCGATCATTGGTAAGATGGACTTGGAGGCGAAGACGTAGTCGAAGCGAGAATAGATATCCTCTCTCGCCCAGTACTGTGTCCACTTGGTTCCATATTTATCAAAGGTTTCAATAGAGGTAAGTTTTCTATCTTTAGAGCCTGTCATTAGCCGGATAGTGGAACTGCCTTTTGTATCATTCATATCGCCAAAAACGAGGAGCTTTCGGCTGGGAACGGTGAGTATAGAAGAAGCATGTTTTCTGAGAATTTGAGCTTCTTCAAGGCGGATCTCAGCTTGGTCATATCCTGCTAATGGGCGCTTGGATTTTAAATGCGCGCCAAGTAGTCGGATTTCGCCTTTAGGTGTCTGAAGAGTCGCATCTAGAATACCTCGCCTTACCTCGTGCCGCTTTCCTTTCATGTTATAAGTGTATTTAGGGACATTATTTGGGTGTATGGGGAAACGTGAGAGTAGGGCTTGTCTCCGGTATGGGTCAGCTCCTACCGAAAGATAGCTATGTGGGAGGTCACAGCCCGCTGTAGTGAGGCGTCTTTGTAAATGCTCAAGATCTGCTTGTGTGCCTATTTCACAAACCCCGAGTATGTCTGGACTAGCCCGGATGATATTATCGATGATTGCGGTGACTTCACGCTCGGGCTTGAATTTTTTCTCTGTGCCGCGATGCATCGTGAGGTAGTTACGCAAGTTGTAGCAGACAAAGCGGATCGGTGTCTTAGAGCTACTTACTTGCTGGCGAGTAGGTAGATTAGGTGAAGGGAGATTAGTCGGCGGGAGCTGAGCGTCTGGAGGTGATTCATTGGGCTGCTCAGTGGTGATGGATGACCAGTCTGGGGTACTGATTTTTTCCTCACAACTAGTACTTGAAAATGTGATCAGTCCAATGATGATCAGCAAGAAGGTAGAGAGGTAGTGACTTAGCTGAAAAGAAAAAACCCCAGCAGACGAGTAGTCCAATGGGGTGTAACGGCTACACTCTAATTCTTTTTGAGGATTAGAGTTGTGCATGCTCATGGGCATCTTGTTTAGTTTACTTCTCTGACTTATCAGCGCTAGGCTTTTCGTCGTTAGCTGTCTTAGGCGTTTCTTTAGCATCTACTTCAGCACGAGTGATCTCTCGTTCGAATTCATCGCGTGCACGCTTGAATTCACCAGTGCTTTTACCGATTCCGCGAGCGAGCTCAGGGAGCTTTTTAGCTCCAAAAAGCAGTAAGACGATAATGAAAAGGATCACCATTTCTCCACCTCCAGGCATACCAAAAGCCAGCGTTTGCATATGTTCTATTTGTGCGCTCATGTACGTAGTATATAGTGTTTTTCATATTTAGCAAATCAATTCATTTCAGAATTATAGGAAAGTCAGTGAGTGGCAGACGAGTAGCAATGTAGTTAGCTTGGTCTCTTCATTTAATGAATGTTTCAGGGATCTTCGTGTGTTAACTAGATGTCGAAGGAGTGGTTTTAGAATCTATGGAAATGTTTCAACCCCTGGGTAGTAAATGATGGGAGTGTGTTGAGATTAAGCTTGATGGTAGAGATCAGCTAATGCATTAAATAGGTAGTCGAGAGTATTGTCTCTCAGTCCTTTATCACTCTAATTATTATCTAGAACACTATGTCAGAAAGTACACGTCCTGGCGGTCTCATTGCACTTGCTATCCTTAATTTCCTGTTTGGAGCTATTGGTTTTTTGGTTGTATCAAGCAGGGTGCTATCATTAGCGATGAAAGAGCAAGTGATAGCGCAGGATCCTAGAATGGAGGTAATAATTCATGATATTACGGTGACTTCTATCATCTTTGGTACAGTTCTCACTGTCTTGTTGATTGTGTCAGGTGTCGGCTATCTTAAGCAGAAGAGAAAATTAGGTTATCTGTTAGGTAATCTTACTTCTGTCATCTGGATGGGGTATATCATTTTGACTACTAGTGGTTTTAACATCATGAGTTCAGCTCTATTTCTTTTTCCTGTTTTAACATTAATGATGCTGAATGTTATGTTTAAAGAAGACTTCATAAACCCGTAGAGCTGGATATAACATATTGGAGTATGAAAGATTTCAACCTCAAACATACCTGGACGATAGCCAAATACCATATGCTTTTTTCATTACGTAGTGGTGGTGGAATTGTATTTCTGCTGATGACTCTCGTGAGTGCTATGGTTATAGCTTCTATTTTTATATTGCCTGTAGAAGCGATGGTGGGGGCAGGAGGTGATTTAGGGTTAGGCAATGATCCAGCCATTACTGGAAATATAATTAAGGAGATAAGCGGTTCTTCAATAGTGAGAGGACTGGTGAACTGGTTGATCGGTGGAGAGGGACAGGGGAGTTATTTACTTAATGAAAAGCCTGCTCTTTTGAGTTGTATTATGCTTGCGCTACTCATGTTGTTGCCTTTTTTAGTTTGCTTTGGCGCATTTAACCAGACGACAAGTGATATTGCTAATAAGGGTTTGAGGTTTATACTCTTAAGAACTGAGCGAGTGAACATATACCTTGGTCGTGTTATGGGAACAGTTCTGTTTAGTCTCACTACTGTGATTCTGATTATGGTGCTACTAGTCCTCTATATACAGTTCAAATTAGGAATCTACGAGGTAGGTAGTCTATGGATATGGAGTGTGCAGGGTGGGGTGGCTTACTTTATGCTGAGTCTGCCATTTGTGGCACTCTGTGCATGGATCTCTTCTTCTTTTGAGAGTCCGTTTGGCTCACTATTACTCTGTCTGTTATTTACGGGGTTACCTGCTATTTTCCTGAAGATGTTAAATCGCTACTTAGACGCTGATTTTTCACACAAGTTTTGGCCGACAGGTTGGAAGTTCGGCATGCTTAATAGTGATTTAACTATGGTATTATTAACTGGGACCGTGTTGTTCTTATTTACCGTTGGCTTTCTTATGCTGGGGCTTAGAAGTTTTCAGAAACGTGACCTGTAACGCGAACATTGATTTTTTTTATGAGTAACGATATTAATTCTAATCAATCCACAGCAGTTGAACGTACTGAGTCTGAAAATGTGGCTGTTGCAGTGCATAACGTAACGAAGAAATATGGGAGGAATATGGTGCTGGACGGGGTCTCATTTGACATACCTAAAAATTGTACCTTCGGATTAATTGGCCCTAATGGAGCGGGTAAGACGACGCTCTTTTCCATTATTGCGGGATTTGTGAAAGCCACAAATGGGGAAGTGAATGTACTTGGAATCAATGTAGAAAACATTAGTGCCTTAATGGGGCGTTTTTCTATGCTTCCTCAAGATGCGGCGTTCCAGTCTGGTATTCCTGTACTGAAGCAATTGGTTATGTTTGGTGAGCTTAATGGCATGACCAAATCCGAGGCTCGTGAAGCTGCATTGGAGGCATTGAGAATTGTGGGGCTAGCTGAAGTCGCTGAGAAATCTGCCAGCTCACTGAGTCATGGTATGTCGAAGCGTGTTGCTCTTTGTCAAGCATTCATTGGTGACCCTGAAGTCATTATCCTTGATGAGCCTACTGCTGGTCTTGATCCGGATAATGCGCGGAACGTGCGTGATCTTATCAGGAATTATGCGAAGGATAAGACCGTTATTATTTCTAGCCATAACCTTAAAGAAATTGAGAATATCTGTGATCATGTAGCTATTTTGAATCAAGGTAAGTTGGTTGAAAGCTCTAAGATGGACAGGCTAGTTGCTGCAGATAGTATGATCCGTATCGAAATAGGAGAAGATATTCCTGAGGGCATGCAAGATGCTCTTCTTGCTGAGAATTGTGTGAAGGAATTTGTCTCTATCGAGGGGCAGGCTTTCACGCTTTCTACAGCGAGCTCTTCTAGAAAAGAAACTCTAAAAGCTCTATACGGCGTGATGGCTGGGTACGATATCTACCCTACTTCTGTCCGAGAGGGAGACAGCTTAGAATCTCGTTTTCTCCATGTGACTGGTGGGGAATCTGATGGTAGTTCATCGACTTAACCCCCATATTTCATCTTAAAAAATACGCTCGTTAGTTGGAACCTTTATTGCTAAAGGATTTTCGCAAAAAAACTAACCACTAACGAGCATGACAGATTGTAACCAAATTATTTTCCCTTTTGCAAGTAGCCAAAAA
>CALJOJ010000031.1 GCA_937981665.1 uncultured Rubritalea sp. | reverse complement strand
GTCATCTCGGTTATAGTTGATCTCGCGGTTGAGTCCATTTCCGAAGGCTTGGTCTGTGAGGCGGTAGCCTGCGTCGTAGGTGTTGGTGGTGACTGGGTCTCCATCATAGGCTACGGTGTTGACTAGATTTCTCGCATCATAAGTCCATGTGGTGGCTTCTCCACTAGGGAAGGTGTGGCTGAGTGGACGGTTAGCTAGGTCATAGCTACGGCTGGATGTGTAGGTCGTAGTAGTAAGTGGTTGTGCTGACCTTTCAGGGCAGTGTTCTCTTTTAAATCCGGATACCCAGCCCTTCGCATTGCTCCAAGCTGAGTTAGAGTAGGATGCCCCTTTGGGGCTTTGGGAGATGAAACTGGGCGAGGCGGATAGGATACCCTGCCCGTCCTGCTTATATGAGGGGACTATCAGGTCGGTCTTTCAGACCTCTTATTACTGTTGGGGGGACTTTACCCAGCCCTTCGTCTGCACGGCAGACTGCTGACTGGGCTGGTATCACCTCGATCTTTCAGATCTCTATTTGATGAAACTAAGGTAAGTTATTGCGAAGCTATCCTTTGGGGAATGCGTGAAGTTGACCTTTGAGGGTAGTGTTCTTCTTTATTTGGGATACCCAGCCCTCTGCTTGGCTCCAAGCTGGGTTAGGGTGTTGTTATTTACTTAACTAAGTAACTAAGGGACAGATAGAATGAGAGCTAGGTCGTGTGGATCTCGTCACATTCTGTGCAACTTTCAGCTACCTATGCTGTTTAAAAGACTATGACCAATTTATTCCCTCCATCTCTGAAGCTCATCACCGCGACCGCTATCACAGTAGCTTCACTCACATTCACAGCCGAAGCAAAAGGGCCCAGACCTAATGAACTAGGGGCTGTCGAGTTACCTATCGGATCAGAAGCTGTAGTCTGGTACTCTACATGGGAGAGCGCTCTTGCTGAGGCAAAACGTAGCAACCGCCCTATCTTCTTCATGGCGGCTGCCCACCAGTGCGGAAGTGTCTCTGGCACGTTCTGACCAGGCTATATGTCAACTGAGATCAGTTTGTTCTCACAAAAATCATTCATCAAAGCATCTAAGAAATTCGTCTGCGTAAAGCTCGGCACCTACGAAAGCAAGTTGCACCAGGATCTCATAAGAGATCTCCTAGACGGTAGAATGGAAAATACCGCCTTCGTCATCTTCGCCCCAGACGGCAAAACTAAACTCACTCGTTCAGCTAGGTCACCTAAACAAGTATTCGGCTCAGACTCTCTTGGTCAAATGGCGGCAATCTCAGCTAAATACAAAGCTAAAAATCTGGATAAACCAGCGATTCTATCAGACTTCAACAGCTTCAAGCAGTCTCTTAACGCTGCATCCGCAGAGCAACGACTACTTGTATACGCCGTAGGCTCTAGAGGTAAGCAAGCAATAGCCACCGCTAATCTAACAGCAGTCTTCAATGACCCTGAAATAACTGGTAGGTTTTTCTACGACATTGCTGGTAAACAAGATAAAGCATGGGCAGAGAAGGTTAAAAACGCTGATGAGAAAGAGGGCATTTTCATCATTCAGTCAGACACCTACGGCCAGACAGGAACAGCCCTCATTCAGCTCCCTATCGACCTCTCCGCAGCAGACATCAAGGCAACACTCATAGAAGCTAACGCAGTGTTCTCAAAGAGCGAAAAACGTAAAGTCTATCGCGAGCACGTAGCAGCAGGCAAAAAAGCAGGCGTTAACTTCGAGAATAACGTAGCGGCGGGAGAAGACAGAGACGGCGACGGAGTCATCGATATCAGAAAAAAACGTTAGACAACTAGCGTCATCACCACATAAGAAAGCCCAGATCCGCGAATGGACTCTGGGTTTGTTTAAAAAAACTAAGGGAATAAGCCTACTCAGAGTCAGTAGCAGCAGCAGAGAGAGTCTCGAGCATGGCTTCAATGTGGGGGTTCACCTCCTGTTCGACAGCTTCCATTGCACCGCGAACTGCATTTTGGATAGCTAATGCAGATGAACCACCGTGAGAAATTATTACCACACCGTTGATCCCTAGCAGTGGGCATCCACCGTAGTACTCATATGAGCTACGACGCTTCACAGCCTTGAAGGCACCACTCGCCATCGCAGCACCTACTGCACGAAGCGGCTTACGTTTAAATTCTAGCTTAAGCCATTTTGACATCGCCTTCGCCGTCGCTTCACAGCTCTTGAGAATAATATTACCTGTGAAGCCGTCTGTGAGAGCGACATCAACACGCGTCTCATAAAGATCACCGCCCTCAATGTTTCCTAGAAATTTAAATGGAGCTTTTCCAGTATCTTCCATTGCCTTGAGCTGAGCAAATGTTTCCTGCGTGAATGGAGTCCCCTTTTCCTCTTCCTCACCGTTAGACATAAGCCCTACAACCGGCTCTTCTACACCGAGGACATGCTTAGCATACATCGCGCCCATTACTGCGTAGCCTACAAGATGCTCCGGCTTAGCTTCAGGATTAGCGCCTGCATCGAGCAGATTACAGACACCGTGCTCATTAGGCAGAGGCGAAGCAATACCTGCGCGCTCCACACCTTTAAGAGTACGTAACTTCAGAGTAGCATTCGCCACGGCTGCACCAGTGTTTCCAGCACTCACTACAGCATCTGCTTCGCCAGACTTTACCAGTCCAGTAGCTACAGAGATAGATGAGTCCCGCTTACTGCGCAGCGTCTTCGCGCCACTCTCATTCATTTCCACTACCTGCGAAGCATGCACTATCTTCACTCTATTACCAGTCAGCTTATGCTCTAGACACTGAGCCTCTAGCACCTTCTCATCTCCCACTAAATAAATAGTCTCAATACTAGGATAGAGAGCCAGCGCATCACGCGCACCCACTATGTTCACCATAGGGGCATGATCTCCACCCATCGCATCTAATGCTATTTTCATACAGTCAGTTCGTTGATTTTATTGATATTTTAAACACAAAAAAACGCACGACAGCAAGCTACCGTCGTTACGTTTATTGAAATCTTTATGCTCGATTAATCGCTCAACAAGAGCGACCGAAACAAAATTAGAGAGCATTTACGTCAAGAACCTGACGATCACGGTAATAACCGCATGATGGGCAAGCAATGTGTCCTGGGATGCGAGTTTCGCACTCAGGGCATGACTTGAGTAAAGGTGCTCTCCAACGGTTTGCGCCGCGACGCATCTTCTGCTTCATTTTTGATGTTCTACGCTTAGGTACTGCCATAATAGTATACCGGAATCCCGGCGGTTATAATTATTGATTGTCTTTAAATTGATTAATTTCATCGAGTGCGCTCCATTGATCTTTCGATTCATCTGAGTAAGCTCTATCTGAGGGCGCATCACTTACTCCATCTTCGGGTGCTTTGTCCAGCGCTAAATACCTCTCATCTACTACACATTCCATCGGTTCGTCAGCTTGATCGCATTTTGGATAATCCGGCAAACTAATCAAAACCTCTTCCCGTAAGGCTTCAGTGACATTCACTGTCCCAGAAGTCACCTCTACAGAGACCACTGCCTCCTCTAAAGAAATCGTTTGTACAAAAAGTTTATTTGACCTCACACAGGTGAATTCAAACGGACATCCTAAATATCCTCGTAATAAAAGCTCATCATCAAAGCGCTGGACATACAGGTCATACTCCAGTCCTTCCTGCGGCTTTGCATCCTTATCAGACAGACCAAAGATCTTCGGATCCAGCTCTCCCCTCATCGCCATACCCTCTTCAGGTAGTTGCGTAAGGTCTATTTCTAACTTCTCTTCCATGCTTATAGCTAATCATTATTCCGCAGCTAGTCAAGAACCTCTATCCCCACCCACATCCTCCAGTGTCATTTACAAACTTTCACATTACTCATAGTTTAATATTGTCATCATTTGAAATATTCATTAATTTTATCTTTATGAAAAATGGTGTCGCATTCTCATTACTGCATTACTCTGTCCAGAAAGCTATTTCTTTAGGGGGTAAAGTAAACTTTGCTCACCCTGCAGCACTCATTACCTGTAGCATATTCACCACTGGCTTATTCAGTCCGCTCTCAGCTCAGACTCCTTCAGTTATCAGTCCCACTGGTGAGCCAAGACGCGTAGTGGACTACTCGCTCGCCATTAATGAACTAATAAAACTTGGTTTCCCTGACATCAAAAATGCGAAAGGAATCAAGTACGTAAAGGTCAACGACCAGCAGCTAGAATGGAACTCTAGAGGATTCTCTTTCGGAAGCAGTAACTACTCTCCAAAAAACATCAAAGGCAATGGCTTTCTGATACCAAATGAAGACCCTAAAAAACCTAGCAGATTCATCTATCTAGGCGGCTACGAAATGCAGCACCTAGCGAGTAGCAAAAAAGGCTTCTTAGGTGGGAACTCGGGCATCAATGACGGCAACATAACCAAAGGGGCAATCACCGATACTGACATCAAACAAGACCTAAAGAATCTCACACAGTGGGTTAAAGATTTCACATCTAATGATAGCTTCAGTTACAGCCACAACAAGCCCTACACAGCGGCACTGGGCTATGCATCTGTAGCTCATCAGGCCGGATATAAAAAAGAAGCAACCGCGCTAATCAAAGCCCTCTTCCTAAACCATCAAAACCCTGAGCAGATGATCGACACTCTGATCAATCTTCTCGCTGAGAAAGAATATCTAACAACCTACAAGAACTTCCAATCCACCTCTGACTGGGAAGCTTATCGCAAAGACCTCTTAAAACTACAGGAAAAGTACCCACGCGGCTGGAAAAACCAACCAGGACTATCCATCCTCATCCCGCTCATTGATGAGAAAATCAACCCTGAAATAAACTTCAAGATACCAGAAATCAAAGGCCACACTTTCAGCCCTGAAATTTTAGCCATCCTCAAGCAGATACCGGTGCCACCTAAGAAAAACCAATATTTCGACACCCAGCTTTTTCTAATAAATAAGGCGGAGAAAAACAGATCTTCTCCTGCATTCGCTCAATTAACTCAACATGGCATGGAAGGATTCATCGCCATCACCGCACTCATAGGAGACAAAACTCTGGTCACACCCTCTAATATGCAAAGAGGCAGCTCTTATCATCACTCATACTCATCATATAGCTCTTCGAATAACGAAATCAGCCCCGAGGATGCCTACTCTAATCTCCAGAAGCCACAGACTATCGGCAGTATAGCTCAAGGAATCATTTCCTCCAACCTCCCGCATGATCAGAATGAACTCCGTGAATTAGACGCAGAGGGCTATAAGCAATTAGCCACTGAATGGTGGAAAGAGCACCGAGATGACACCAGATCAGAGCTCATCCAGCACTACATGGCAATGGGTAACAGCTCCCACACCTATCAACTTATCAACTCTTTGATGAATGACAACTCCGAGGAAGCAAATCAACTGTTAGAGAAAAGCATCCTCACAAGTGAAGAACCGTCTAACCACTTTAGTTCCGTACAAATCTACATTAAAAAGCATAAGACAGAGGTAAATGACTTTGCCAACAAATACATCGCTGCTGTAGAAAATGAGCTAACCATTAATGGAGAAGGTTATTTAAGCTATGAACTAAACGAACCTAAAAAACGCAAAAAGGTCTTCGCCGAGTTACTCAGCTACACTAGAGAAATAGATCCTATTAAGCTACTCAAGACACTAGCTGAAGATGATGAGAGCTTAAAACAAACTACTGAGCTCCTCATCAGTGCTTATGATGACAAGCATCTATCTGCATATATCAATCCCATCATCAATGTCGTAGTAAATAAAGAGGATCCGAAACATCAAATAGAAATCCTCAATGCATTACTATACAACCTCTATAGCAGAGATGACATAGCTGTGGAAGATGCCCCCCGCAGCAAAGGTTTCTTCTCTAAGCTACTATCGGGGCACAAAAAAGCAAAAGCAAAAGAAGAAGCGGCGAAACAAACATTCACTCTCACTCCTGAACAAAAAACAAATTGGACAAAATTAGTAACCTCAAATGTTTATCATAACGGAATCTCGGTCTCAGCTTTATCAGGTTACTTACTAGATCTTTCCGCTCATCCAAAAATTTCACACTACGACTATCAAGAGCTTCACGTTCTCGGAAAAAATACCGTCCAGGAAATCATAAGCTCCAGATCGGAAGCTATCTTGAATCACACGGAAGTCCCACCATTACCAAATGCTAAAAACGTTTCAGAACAACGTAGAGAAGAAATCCTCGCTAATCTGGAGAAGACAGAAGCACTTAAAATAAGAGAAGCATTCTATGAGCTGTCATACTCTGAGCGGATATCTGTGACATATCATGAAAGGCTTCGCCAAGTATTCTCAAAAGCTGATAAATATATATTAGGATTCGACTATCCAGAACCTACTAATAAGCCTGAAAATACTGAGGAAATAGAAACCGCACTCAAAAATATCTTAGGTATGGAGAGATCACCAGAAACATATCTGAAGCTATCACAAGTAATGATACAAAACGCTGATACTTTAGGCGAAATCACAATGAACATCAAAAGAAACCCCATAGCACCAGGGAGAGAAATCCAACTAGTCAACAGCTCCCTCATACTAACTCCTGAAACGGAAGCTGCTCAAAAAGAACTATTAGACGGAAAAATAGAGTCATTCACCATTCTAGAGACTTTCGCCCCTCATAGCAGAAAAAATAAAACCAGCGTCCTCACAGCAAATACCAAAGCTGATGCTAAAGAGCTAACAGAGATCGCGGATAATGATGTGCTCTCCTTCACTGCTATCAACAAAACTTCACTCAACAAGTTAATCCAACAACAGAAAAATGCAGTAGGTGGACGAGAAGCGCTCATGCAAGAATTACTCGCAATTCCGGGTATGGAGAACAATTTAGAAATGTTTGAAGAGCTACCTGACGAACAGCTCCAAACTTTCGTAGACCAATTCAAGAAATCAATGGGAAACTAGACCTTACCTTTAAAAACTAACATCCAATAAAAATTTATGACTACATCAACCGATCCAGCATCAGAAGCCGCCCCTGCTGAACAGTGGCAAGATATCCAGAAGACCATCTCTAACATCCGCCAAGAAACGGCCCGTGTCATCGTGGGACAAGATGACATCGTAGAGCAAATGCTTGTATCTCTTCTCTGTAAAGGTCATTGCCTTATCGAAGGTGTGCCCGGCCTGGCTAAGACACTACTTGCATCCACTCTCGGCCACATTCTCGGTCTGAAGTTCCAGCGTATCCAGTTCACACCAGACCTCATGCCTGCTGACATCGTAGGCTCAGAGATCCTCCAGACAGACGATGCCGGCAGCCGAGCGTTCGAGTTCACCGAAGGCCCTATCTTTTCTAACCTCGTCCTCGCTGATGAGATCAACCGTACACCACCTAAGACACAGGCTGCGCTGCTTGAAGCCATGCAGGAAAAACAAGTCACCGTCTCGGGCAAGACCCGTAAGCTCGACGAGCCATTCATCGTATTCGCTACTCAGAACCCGATAGAGCACGAAGGAACATACCCTCTTCCAGAAGCTCAGTTAGACCGCTTCTTTTATAATATAAAAATCGGTTACCCAACCATCGAAGAAGAAGAAAAAATTGTGAATCTAACAACAGGCAAAAATTTGCCAACAGCCAGTAAGATATTAGACAAAGAAGGAGTCATCGCGCTACAGAATGCGACCCTCGACGTCCCTCTCCCAGAGAACGTCGTCAAAGCCATCCTCAAGCTCACACACTCCACACGTCCCGGATCTGAGCAAGCTACAGACTACGTCAATAACTACATCTCCTACGGTGCTGGTCCACGAGCTTCACAATGTCTCGCTAAAGCAGTGAGAGCACTCGCTCTCCTCAGAGGGAAACCAGCCGCATCCATAAATGAGCTTAAGGATGCAGCCCTACCTATCCTCCGTCACCGCATCACGCCAAACTATAATGCGACCGGTGAAGGCATCACAGAAGACGACATCATCAAGAAGCTACTTAGCTAAAAAACTCTGTCTCTGAACTAACGATGAGCAACTTTAAATACCTCAAACCAGAAGACATCAATAAGCTCCGAAACTACGAGTTCGGCGCTAAGGCTCTTGTGGAAGGTTACCTCTCAGGCAGACACCGCTCGAAGCAGCGCGGATCTTCCACGGAGTTCCATGAATACCGTCAGTACACCCCTGGAGATGATCCAGCCATGGTAGACTGGCGTGTTTTCGCCCGCTCAGATAAGCATTACCTCAAGACATTCGAGCAGGAGACGAACATGGAGTGCACCATCTTCGTAGACTCCTCAGCATCGATGGGATATAAAGAAAAAGCAAAACTCACCAAGCTCGAGTACGCTTCATTTTTCGCAGCCTGCCTAGCCTGGCTCGTGACAAGCAAGAAAGACCAAGTCGGCCTGCAGATCTTTGATAAAGACATCCGTCACCATCTCCCACCTGCCTCTACCAGGAAGCATCTAAACACCATGCTAAACCTGTTAGAGAATAACGAACCTGGATCTGAGACATCACTCGCTGAGGCACTCAAGCGTGCTCAGCCTCTCATCAAAAACAAAGGAACTATCGTTATCTTATCCGACTTCTTCGATGAGCCAAAAGACATCTTCCAAGCTCTAAACCCCTACATCCACCGTGGCTTCAGAATTCATCTCTTCCACATCCTAGATCCAGGTGAAATCAGCATCACAGATCACGGAATGTCGAAATTCAATGACATGGAAACCAATGAGTCACTCATCGTTCACACTACCAACATCAAACAAGCATGGGAACAAGAACTCGCCAGCCACACTCAAGCACTGCGCTCACTGGCTGCCTCTAGAAAAGTAGACTACACCCTCTGCGCAACGACTGAATCCTACTTCAACCTCTTTGACCGCCTAGCTCACTAACATCGGCTATTAATAAATGTCCCTATTCACTAACAACCCTGCACTATACTGGCTACTAGCACTCGCTGCTATCCCCTTCATCGTGCACCTTATCGCGAGAAGTAACCCACCGGTCCACCAGTTCTCAAGTATCGCTTTCCTCAGAAAGATCATCAAGAAATCTAGTAGATACCAGAAGCCAAAGGACCGCATCGTTCTTCTTCTACGAACACTCGCAGCGGCAGCGCTACTCTTCGCCTTCGTGCAGCCACTGTTAGTTTCTGATAAGGGAAGTATTGGCGGGGATGACAAAACAGTCATCTTTGTCATTGACCAGTCTGCCTCCATGGCAGCCTCAGAAAATGCCTCATCCAGATTCACCATCGCCTGTGATGAAGCTGCCACTATCCTTTCAGAAATAGAACCAGACTCAGCCAACATCATCTGGATAAATGCTAGCCCAGAGGCCGTCTTCCCTGCCCCTGGACCTAACATTGACTACCTCACTAAGAAACTCCAAGAAGCCACACACACACCTGAAAAAGGCTCTATCAATGCAGCTATCCAGCTCGCTCTTGACCAGCTTAAGAAAGCTAAAGGCGAACGTGAAATCATTGTCATCTCAGACTTCCAAAAAGCACCATGGGAAAGCACAGAAATCTTCATCCCTGAATCCATCAAACTCACCAAGCTAGCCGTCGGTGAAGCTGACCTCGCGAACATCGCCATCACCTCGCTAGCTGCCTTCCCAGTCTCACCAGTGAGTGGACAGAACGTCGCGATCAATGCGCAGATCAAAAATTTCTCCGACCAGCCAAAGTCAACCACCGTCTACCTCAATGCAGGTGGCGGCAGACAATCTGCACAAGTCGAGATCCCAGCTAACGGTCAGGCTGAAACAGAATTCATCACCCAGTTCAGCCACCAAGGCGACATCATGGTCACCGCCTCACTCTCTGAGGACACATACCGTGAAGACGACCAACGCCACACCATCATCCCAGTCCGCGAGCAGCTGAAACTCCTATCACTCAATAAAAAGGAAAGTTCCCCACAGGCAAGGGTCCTACATAGGCTCGCGACAGCTCTGACATGGATCAGTCATAGCAGCCATAGCCAGACTCAGAAGCTTCCTTCAATAGGCACCACAGACATACTCTTCATCCATCAGTGGGATGGAGATAACATCGAGGCACTCACTAAGCTCGCTAACAATGGAACTAGTATCATCGTCACACCGTCCACGACCTGTAAGCTAACAGCTCTTCAACAGCTTCTCGACCTCGCTCCTGTAAATTCTAATCTCAATCTAACAAGCGACCCTAAAGGATGGAAAGCCGCTACCTCGAAAGAGTCATCGGAAGTCTTCTCTATTTTCAAATCTGGCGAGTTTGGTAACCCAGCACAAGGCACATTCAGAAAGCGCTTCGAGCTACCTAAAGCCTGGAGTAACGCCTCGATCATCAACTACAACGACGGCATACCAGCTATCATCCTCAACAGAAAAACCAGTGCATCACGCATCATCTGGAACCTCAGTTATGACCCAGCTCACTCTGACTGGATCTCGCAGGAGCCATTCGTCACCTTCATGGCCGAGCTACTACTCAGCGCACAACCATCAAAGACTTCAATGGATAACGAGCTCATTTCAGGCTCTCCACTCAGCTGGCTCCTGCCGGAAAATATTGACTCTAACAATCTCAAACTGAAGAACAATAAAGGCGAAGAACTCACTACTGAGATACTCAACACTACTCAAGGAACCTCTATCCAGAGCACCAGCCCAGCCACTCCAGGAATCTACGAATGGCAAACAGGATCCAGCACGATCAAAAAACACTTCGTCAACTTCCCTGCATCTGAGTCAGATCTAACACTCATCGAACCAGATGACATCCCGACTGGTGAGTCAGCTAAAAAAGACGACATCCTTCGCGCCGAAGCCCTTTCCCAAGGAGTACCCATGTGGCCGTGGCTCATCGGAGCCACCCTCATCTTTCTCATCGCTGAGTCACTCACCGCATCCTCTAAGAAAAACATTTCGTAGTAAACATGAAGCCCGTACTTGATCTACCCATCCTCATACCCATCCTGATTTTGATCATCGGGGTAGGCATCGTTGCGTCATGGCGCTCCAGCCACCACGCTTCTGCAGGGCTTAGGAAATTATTGATAGCACTCCGCATCTGCGTCTTGCTTGCCGTCTCAGCCTTACTACTAAACCCTGGGAAATGGGTTGATAAGACAGAGACTACTGCACGTCTCTACCCAGTCATGGTCGACGACTCAGCGTCCATGTCTATCACTAATGGTGACAAGTCTCGCGCTAACACAGCTCAGGAAACAACCCAGATCATCATCACTCAAGCACAGACTAGCGGAGTAGAAACCCAGCTCTTCTCATTCGATGAAAATGTGAAATCCATCGACACTCCAGCAGAGATCACAGCAGCTGGTGGACAGTCTAACATCCACAAAGCAGGAACCTCTCTCTTTAGCCAACTTCAAGCAAGCGGACGCTCACCAGAAGCCATCCTCATGCTCACCGATGGACGCCAGACAGCCATCAACAAGAAGTCCACACTCGCCCTCCAGTCCCGTGCTAATAATGCACCTATCTACGCCCTCAGCATAGGATCTGATGTGAAGCGTAAGGACATAGAGCTGACTACTACTAGAAACACTATCACCGCATTCCCTAAGCAGAATCTACAAGTCACAGCAGTCATCAAGAGTAGCCACTTAGGCGAACAGAACATCACGCTCGAACTGTTAGATACAGAAGACAAAGTAGTCGCCAAGCAAAGCCTCAAGATCACTGAAGAAAAATCCATCTTCCACACCTTCTCAGTGAAGGCTCCAGAAAACTCTTCCTCCTATAAGCTCCGCATCGAGCCTCACCCTGACGAGCAGCTCACAAGTAACAATGAATGCCTAGTCAACACCCGCATACTAAACACCAAGACCCGCGTATTCATCGCCGAAGGAGCACCTTACTGGGACTCTAAGTTCCTTGCTCAGCTCCTACGTCAGCAAGCTCACATGGACGTGCACTCTGTTCACAGACTGCGTGACGACCGCTGGTTCAGGATCGACTCCGGACAGTCAGACCCGTCCTCATCTAGCGATGAAGTTTTCCCAGACACACCCGAAGAGCTCGCTAAATACGACCTCATCATCTTCGGTAAAAATTCCGAATTCTTCCTCACTGATCAGCGTATCGAAGCGCTCAAAGGATTCGTAAGAGACCAAGGTGGAGCTATCCTGTTCTCGCGAGGTAAGCCATATTCAGGCAGACTCGCAGCTCTGGAAAATCTAGAACCAGTGAACTGGTCCACAGGTAACACATCCGCCTTTAACCTAGCACCCACAGAAGACGGCCAGAGCGCTGGACTCTTCGGCAGAGCACTACCAGCCCCAGACAGCCCTATCTGGCAGTCACTTCCATCACTCAAAGACGCGCATAATATAGAATCAGTTAAACCCTTCACCCGCATTCTAGCTGAAGGATCACTGCCTACTAATCAGGCTAAATTTCCACTCCTCATGGTACGTCGCTACGGTCAGGGAGCCACAGCCCTCGTCAATGCCGACGGCCTATGGAAATGGGACTTCTACCCAGAAGCACGTGAACTTGGAAATATGTACCAAGAGTTCTGGACCCAGCTCATCCAGTGGGTGGTCGCTTATTCTGAATTCCTACCTGGACATGACTACTCACTCCACGCCTCGAATCAATCAATTGAACTCAATGACCCTATCGCCTTCTCACTCTCCTACAGAGGGATGAACAATGCTGCATTAAATACCGCCAAACCTAGCTTAGAAATAAGCGCAAAAGGCATCGACACCATCTCTCTAACACCTGCATCATCCGCACCATCAGCAGGTAAGCCCACTTGGAAGTCTTCCTTCACAGCGAGTAAGCCAGGAGCATACACAGCTAAGGTCATCACCCACGACGGATCACCATCTCCGGTCATGAACTTCACAGTAAATGCCCCTCCATCAGAAATGGACAACCTCGACCCTGACCCTGTATTCCTAGAGGAACTCTGTGAGTCCACTGGCGGAAAGCTTCTCACCAAGGAAGAACTCCCAGCATTTCTGAAAGAACTATTTAGCAACAACAGCACCTCACTCGCAAAGACAGAAACTATCTGGCAGTCAAGCTGGCTCAGATGGTTCGTCCCTCTCATCATCCTCTTATTACTCGCTGCCGAGTGGTGGGTCAGAAGAAGAAACGGTCTCATCTAACAACTACTTTTTATTCACATGAAATTCAACCAAGCCATCTCCAGGTACAAGCGCACATGGGTCATAGGTAACTACCTTAAGGCCTTGCTCGTACTAATCTGTATCTGCATCGCCACCCTCATTATCTACGGTCTAGCTGATGCTATCTGGGCGATGAGTAATGACACCAGATCTTTACTTAATAAAATCCTCATTACCACTGCTATCATCGCCTCCATCTGGGTCATTGTGAAAGCACTAAAAACTCCCCAGGCAGACATAGCCGCCATCGCAGACAGCTCATCAGACAACTCTGCCAAGAACATCCGCGCAGCCTATGACCTCAGCCAGCAGAAGTCCACGTCACCACTCCAAGCCTACCTCAGTGAAGAAGCACAGGAACACGCTACTAAAGACATAGCTAGCATCCCACTCAAGAGTAAGATCCCATTCAAGAGCATCGGTCTAACAGCTCTTGGCGTGATCACCGCTATCGCAGTGGGCTTCGGTATCCGCGCCATTCACCCAGCTGCATATGACACCGTCACTCAGCGCCTGATGCATCCTGATAAGGACATCCCACCCTATTCACCGCTCAGCTTTCAAGTAAGCCAAGACTCACCAAACACACTCTATGGCGGAGAAAATCAAGTCCGCGTCGAGATCACTGGTGGTGAAATTAAACAAGACGTCATCTGTCGCGTTCGGGATAAACAAACTGGCAAGATAGAGACGCTCCGTACTTACCAAGAAACCCCAAAGACATTCTCTAAGAAATTTACTAACGTCCTCAGTGACTTTGAGTTCTCCTTTGCTACAGGTAATGCAACTAGCATCTGGCACGATGTCTCAGTCATCTTACAGCCAAAGTTCACCACAGCTACCATCAAAGTCACCCCACCATCTTACACTAAAAAACCTGTCCAAGAATCCCCTCTCGAAGGCAATGAGATAAGAGTCATCAACGGTTCTGAAATATCCCTTACCATCACCTCTAACAGACCACTCTCAGGTGGCGAACTCCAGCTCACATCAGAAACAGAACTGCAGAAGGATAGCATCAAAGCAACTAAAAATAAGGGTAAGGACAACCAGGTCAGCTTCAGCTGGACAGCTAGTAATAGCGCATCCATTTCTTGTCGTATTAAAGATGTAAGAAATACCGAGTCCGCTAACCAGTTAGAATTTGACATCATCACCAGAGCTGACCTCGCACCAGTAGCAGATCTCATCTCGCCAGCTAGGCAGGTACTTGCCACACCTAGCTCTAGTATCCCGCTCAAGGGCATCGTAGAAGACGACTACGAAATAGACTCAGTACATCTCGTCAGAACACTCGTTGGTTTCCGTGACAGAGCGACCCAGCTCACTAGTAACATTAGTAAAGTACAGTATGACTTCAGCCAGAAATTAGACCTAAGTGAGCTCGGCGTAGAGCCAAAGCAGACGCTTGAGTTCTACCTCGAAGCCAATGACAAGAACCCAAACCTCCTCGGAGTAGGTTTATCTGATGTTGTGCGTGTTTCTATTATTTCAGATGAAGAATATGCTACCCGCATCCGGAATGCGACTAAGCTAAGGGAGTTCAACATCCGCTTCAAGGTTCTCACTAAAGCAATCAAAGAAGCTATCGATTCCCTGCACACGCTAAAAGAACAAAACCTCAAGCAAGACAGAGATCCATTTGAGGAAAAACAGGTAGAAGCCATCGAAACTCACGTAAACTCATACAAACTTGCTCTCCAGATATCTCAGGACTTCGAAGCATATGAAATAGAAGCTCAACTCACAGAAACCGCCGCTGAAGTAGCCGAAAAGCTCATCACCAACCACTCGCAGCTCTCCGAGCTTAATTTCGATAACGGTATCGACTCCAACGAGCAGTTTATTGATGAAATGCTGACTCGCCTCGGAGGTGCTTTAGAAAAAGCAGAAAAGGTGGAACGAGACGCAAATATGGTGGCTAAGTTCGGAGCAGTTGCAGATCAAGCAGCCACCTATAGACAGTTAATAGCGCAACAAGAATCCATTTCTAACCGCATCATCAACATCGCTAAAGAATTACGCATGGGAGTAACCCGTAATGCTCAGACACTCAAAGTTTTCGGTAACACACAGAAAAAGAATAAAGAGCAATTACTCAAGTTCGCCAAAGACCTCAAGAAGGCAGCTGATGGATTACCTATTGAGTATGAGAGTCTAAAATCCGACACCGAATTCTGGCTTGAACAGCTAGAAGAACTCAACATCCCCGACCCAATGGATACAACCACACTCGCCACAGAAGTTGGTAAATCCCACGAAGCAGCTGAACAAGCCTTCCTCGCCTTATCATTAATGAAACAACTACAAAGCATGGAAGACAATGAATTTGCCTCTCTTCTCAGAAAAGAGCTACCTGAATCCATGAAAGATGATGACCTAGCTGAGACACTGAAACAACTGCTAGCAGGACTCTGTAACGCCAAAGAAAAAGGTAATGGTGGTAAACCTGGTGGTCAAGGTGGCCAGGGAGACGGAGCCGGTGGCCAAGGTGGCGGTGGTCTTATGAGAAACTCGAACATCCCGATGTTCGGTCCAGGACGCTCAAAGTTTGCAAACCCTGGTGGAAGTGGATTTGGCAACGGAAGTGGTGGTGCTAAAAAAGGCAATGGCAACCAAGCCAAAGTCTCTGAGAGTAACACACTCAAACAACAGGATAAGAGAACTGACCAAACATCACAAGCAACCAGAACGAACATCCCTTCTAAGTACAAAGATGCTGTCAAACGATTTTACACAGATAACGATACAGATAAGCCCGTATCAGAATAAATATTAACCCAATAAAACAACCATGAAAACAACCACAACTAAGAGAGTTAGAAAGCTCATGCTAGCTGCCTTTACTAGTATTCTAGCGCTCAGCGCAAGTGCTAAAGAAGGTGCAGTGCAGTGCGCTAACCTCATCTATGCAGGCACGAAGACTTCCGAGTGCTTCAGTGACGAATTCCTCACCACAGTGCAGCAGAAGACCAGCATCTCCACTGAGCGCCGTTTCAAAACTGTCAAGATGTCATCCGATGAACTCTTCAAGTTCCCCTTCGTCATCATGACCGGAGAGAATGATTTCACCCTCACTAAAAAAGAGCGAGAGAATCTCAAGAAATATCTAGAGAACGGCGGCTTCTTACTCGCCTCACCATCCTGCTCAGATAAGAGCTGGGCAACGGCATTTGAAAGAGAGATCAAGCGTATCTTTAATAAAGAGAAACTCACTGACATCAAACAAGACCACGCACTTTTCAAAACTATCTTCACGATCAAAGAGCTCAAGTGTAAGAGCGGTAAGACCTCAGTTCTAAAAGGAATCTCACTCAACGATAAGCTCGTAGTCTGCTACACTCCAGATGGGCTTAATAATACAGCCAATACAGAAGGCTGTTGTTGTTGAGGAGGTGATGAAATCAAAGATTCGGTCCGAATCAACGCAAACATCGTAGCATACGCTCTTCTTCACTAAGCAAGTACTACCGGAAACCAGAGCATATTCCTATTTTTCCCTCCCATCGAACAAACCAATATAATCCATCGCAACTATACTGTGAAACGCTTTATCAACACCGCCTCTCTCTCATGCTCCCTAATCACTATCGGGGCTGGACTCACGCACGCACAAGACGAAAACACAGATCACTTAGACGCTATCGGTAATGGTAGCGCCACGAATGATCAGTGGGCACTAGCTATGGATAACCTCGCTGACTCTGAAATGCGTCCACAAGTGATGGAACTGATCAAGAAAAGAAAGCGATTCCCTAAGCAAAAACTCGTTAATTTACTCAGTCATGGCAAACTTTCAGCCAGACTAGGCGCGATCGAACTGTTAGAAGATGCCACTGGTGGAAATAATAATTTCAACCCGTGGCTAGATCCCAAAACAACGGATAACGAAGCCGCAATAGACCTGTGGCAAGCCTGGGTGAATAACTCAGCTGACAACATCGAAGACACGAGCACCAAGCTCAACCCAGAACAGATCCAGACATACATCCAGCAACTCACCTCTGATGACCGCGATAGAATCAACAGAGCAACCAGAATGCTAGAGCGTGACAACTTCAATGCCGTCGCCGCTATCCAACAATTCATCGTAGACAATCCCACACTGGTACAAGCTAAGGTAAACCAACTGAAGCAAGCCCAGTACGAACTCGTCCTCATCAAGACTTCCCCTACTAATGCTAAGATGCTCTCCCGCGATCTCACTAAAGGAAACCGAGATCAAAAGCTCATCGCACTCGCTGCGATGAAGAAGCTAGGAATGATCACTATTCCCATCATCCGTGATTTCGTAGATGATGCAGATCCACTCACAAGAGAAACTGCAGTAGATGCATTTCTCTCCATCGGCGGTGCTCAGAACCTAAATTTCATCATCGAGCAGCTAGAGAAAGAGACAGATATCAACGTCATTCACGTAGCGATCAAGAACCTCAAGAATATCCGTGGTGATAAGTCTAAAGAAATAGTAAAAGCTTACCTCAACCACGAAGACGAAGACCTAGTCATCACCGCTATCAGCGCAATGACTAATCTTCTAGGCGGTAGCAGTAGCTATGGCGGCTTCTCATCATCTTCATCATCTAATAAAACAGTAACCGATGAGAACAGTAAAGCCATCACCCAGCTTCTGGACGATAACCGTTGGCGTGTCCGCGTAGCTGCTCTAGAGCACGTAACCAAGCTAAAGCTTAAAGACGCAGCTCCTCAGATCATCAAGCTACTAGAAAATGACAGTGATGAGTTCGTAAGACATCACTCTATAAAAACCGCCGTCGCACTCAAGCTCACAGAAGCTAAACCTCTCATCGGCAAGCTCTATAAGACAAACGATGAAATGATCCCATCACTCACAACAGCACTCATAGGCTTAGATGGAAAACTGTCTAAAGAAATGTTAGACTACCTCAAGACCAGAGATGCTGACACGATCATCTCATCACTCGATGCCTTCACAGGTAGCAAACCTGAAATTCTTAACTCACTCATCACCTTTGTAAAATATGACAACATAGACATTTCCTGCGCGGCGCTGCGTCTACTCTCCAATGACAACGACAAAACCAAGCAATCATTTGTAGCAAATACTCTCACTGATGCTCTTAAAACAGGGAACAAAGATAAAATATCTGCGATACTAAACAGCCTAGAACTACCTACGAACGATCGCACCAGCTCAGAACTACGCTACCTTAAGCAGACCGCAGTTAGCACTGCCACAGTAGCAAGAAGCACCAAGCTAGATCCTCTCTATAATGCCTTCCTACTTCCAGGTGGAAAACCAGTTCTTCCTGACAATGCAGACAGCTCTTCTCAGGCAGAGTCCACAGGTGGCGTCAGAAACCTTATTAACACGATTACAAAACTAGCTAAAGAAGAGCCCGGCTCTGAGCAGTCATTCCAGATCGCCATGATTCTTACCAAGTCAGGTGAAGCCCAAGGCCTAGAAATCTTAGAAGACAGCGTAGCAGAGATGTCTATAAGCAAGCGTTCAGCTCTAGCCGAAGCCCTCTACAACCCACGTCAGGTAAAGTCTGTCCCGGCAATCCTCGCCCTCCTTCAAGACCCCTCTAAGGAGATCAGAACTAAAGCTATAGCAGCCGCATTCCGTAACACCTCTAACAAGGTGCTCATGCAAGCAGCTCTAAACACTCTCACAAAGAAAGATACCAAGATCACAGGAGCGGATGCCTACAACTACTCTACCGAGAACGCTTCAAAAAATACCACCTCGCGCCCGCTCTTTAAGCAGTGGGCTCTAACCCAGCTCAGTGAATCTAAAGTCGAACAACAAGACGACCGTATCACTATCCTCAGCCTTATTTTACTGAGAAATATCGCAAGAAGCTCTGATGCAGAACTCATCGCACCTCTCACGAAGCATAAGAACACATGGGTAAGACGAGCAGCCTGGCACTCACTAGGATTTTCCAAATCAACTTGGTACAATGAGAACTTAGACAAACTCATCACCGACCAACACCCAAATGTCCGCGCGGCTCTCTGTGACCCACATACTAGAGCTGATACAAACTGGAGTCATACATTTTCAGACACTGACTCCCGCTCGAATCAATCCTACTACTCAAATGTCAGATCACGCAGGCTATCCAAAGAAGTAGAACAAGCACTCAGAGAAATGGTCAAGTCTGACTCATCTGCAGAAAATAGATTTGAAGCCATGCTTACTCTACTCTCCCACTCCAGAGAGATAGACCTGCAGAAATTTATCAACCTCATCCCGAAGCAAACTAAAGAAGTAAAAGTCACTAGTAGATTATCAGAGCTCGTACAGGACAACTACTCAAGAATGGGTAAAGGCCTCCGCCCACTTCTGGCCTACGTAGACTATAAGCTCATTTCTACAAGTTATCACAGTAAGATAGCCGCTCACTTCGGCACAGATTCTTCAGGCAAGGGAGAAGCCGGCTTTGGTTCATTTAGCGCACTTGCTAAGACCTCAGACATCAGCGCAGCGCCTCAGCACCTCAGTACACCTGAGGAAAATCAAGCCGCTGCCGCTGATCGAGAGAAGCTCGTTATCGTCTTCTTCGAGAAAACAGGTTGTAAGAAATGCTTAGAAGTAGAAACCTTCCTAGCAGACCTTCAACAAGACTTCCCTCTCATGGAAATAGAACACTCCTTCGTGGACAAGCCAGAGGGAATTCTACTCAATACCCACTTATCTGGCATACTCCAAGTTCCCGCCACCCAGATGTCTAAGGCCCCAGCTATCTTCACATCCCAGGGCTTTCTTGTAGGAGGAAATATCACCCCTCAATCACTCGCTAAGCTCTTCTCCAACACCATGGAAGTACCAGAGAAGAAAGACTGGCACGTTCTAGAAGGAGACGAAAACATCCAGCTTGCTCAGCAAGGAGTCGATAAAATTTATAACGACCTCACCCTACCCATCGTCATCGCAGGTGGTTTACTTGATGGGATCAACCCGTGCGCCTTCGCCACCATTATCTTCTTCCTCTCATACCTGACTATTGCCAAGCGCTCACCGAAAGAAATTTTCTTTGTCGGTATCACCTTCATCCTCGCTGTATTCCTCTCCTATCTGTCATTCGGTCTCCTTTTCAGTAAGGCTCTCGAGTGGCTCACAGCAAACGAAAATTACCAATGGATACGCGGCGCACTGAACTACATCTTTGCAGGGTTCGCACTACTCGTAGCCTTCCTCTCACTCCGTGACTGGTGGCGTGCTCGTCAAGGTAGACTAGAAGACATGACCCTGCAGCTACCTAACTTTCTAAAGAAGAAGATCCGCTCAGTCATCCGTGAAAATTCTAAATCCAGGCTCTACGTCTTTGCTGCATTTGGAACCGGTGTCGCCATCTCAGTGCTGGAACTAGCGTGTACTGGTCAGGTCTACGCACCCATTATCTACAAGATAAATCAAGGTAACCAAGATGCTGTAACAATGCTCGTCATCTACAACCTCGCCTTCGTACTCCCACTCATCGTCATCTTTGGCTTCGCAATGAGCGGAATGAGGAGCAATGCACTGATAAACTTCCAGAAGAACCACACCTCCAAGGTAAAGCTTCTAACAGCTATCCTCTTCTTCATCCTAGCAGCCGTCCTACTATTCAGCACCCAGATCACAGTCTGGCTAGAGAGCTTCTACCCAGCCATAAATAATTAGTGTCTTAACTCATATACTTCCTCACACACCAGCGAGAGCATACAGGAGAAAGCATCAGCACTGGGCATCGAGTAGGGAGTGAGGTCACCCTCACTTCCCTCTCACACCACCTGCCATACGGTTCCGTAGCAAGGCGGTTCACAGCAGAGCTAGCTGTTCAGCGTATCTTGTCTCATTTTTGCAGATTTAGTAACATTTTATGATCAAAGTATTTCTGGGGTAAGGCTACATTCATGGGCGGTAGCGCACTGTTGTTGGCGATGGCGGTGATGTTGTCGGCGGTGGAGGTGATGTTGCCGTCGTCGTTCGCCTTGGAGGAGGCGGTGCTCAGTACCCGAAGGCTAACAGTTCATTTCTACTTCCTACCTTACATATTCAGGGGTAGGGATGCGGGGCCAACGGCCGAATGGCCAGTGATCGGCAACTACAGTGCACCCCTCCCCCCACCGTAAGCGGCATGCATCACGCATAATCCTGAGTGCTCTCGCTTCCGCCGTCGTTTCGTTTCCTGCATGAACCCGCAGGGTGAAGGGCTCCTGGAGGAGAGCGACGGAGCCAGGGTGGTATACCTGGACGGTTTCGAGTCTCGGGACGGGGCCCGGCAGCCGCTGATCGTCAAGAAAAGAGACGGCGGTTTCATGTGAGATTGAGCCGCTTCGATGAAGATTTATTCCCGTTCCGTTTCGCTCGCCGAGCGAAGACCCTGATGGCCAAAAGGAGAGGATGATAGATGTTTTCCTCAGGAGGTGTGTTGGGTCAAACCAAGACCTTTCGAGCTCGTACGATTTCTGCTCTTTGATGTTCCTTTACACCTCCAACCCCCACGCAGTTGTTTGTGGCTTTGCCGCAAGTGTTCCTTTGTACACGATTACATGGCTGATGTCTCGTGTGCAAATCGATTTTTTTGGGGTGGGGCGCCATACTGCCGCTTTTGGCCGTCCCAAAAACACGCGATGAAGGTCAGCTAATTCGTTACAAAGTCGCCAAGGACTGGACTCGATGTCACCCCCGCTTCGAAGCATCCATTCCATCCAAATATGCTATTCCCGTTTTCTGAGTCCGTTGCTCTCATATTTATCACCCTTTCAATGCATGATACATAAATACCACGCCAAGCACGATAATTCCGCCATGATGATGCCACAAATATACTACAACGCCGCCACGACAACGATTACAAACAGGTACTCCACGACGGACCTGGCGGCAATCCGACATCGTGTTACCACCGAAAAGGCTGACCGAGTGCTCTACGTCGTGGACGTGGGCCAGGGCAGCCACTTCGCCCAGGTGCATCAGGGTTGACTAGGCGTAGAGTTGACTTTTGCGTCAACGTTTGGAATGGGGTCAGGATTAGGGTTGGCTCGGATCAGAGGGTGAAGGACGTTCTATACTCTTCGCAGAAGGCATGTGAGTAACTGCCGTGTGCTGCCTGTCCGGCCCCTTCTGCTCCGCCTTTAGGTTGGGGAGCTGATTGGTCCATTCCTTTTTTGCCTTGTAGAGGTGGGGGACAATTCTTCTCGCCCTCCTGCCGTTGCTGATGCGTCCTTCGCAGACGCGTTCGTCCGATGGTGATGCAGCTAGAAAAAGGGGAACCCTCGACGCCCCCTCTCCGCCTTAGTGTTTGTCTCCTGCCACCTGCTTGGCCCGCATAGCATAGCTGCGTGTGAGAATATCATTTTTCCTTCGGGAAATCATTTGACGTAGCGGGTTTCCTGGCAATGACGCCACACAGGCTGGTTCATGTTCCCCCCATGCCCTTCCAAGCCTTCCTTTTCCGTCCTCCGTCGACGCGCCAACATGAAGGTGAACACGAAAACGACCATGAACACGAACGTGACGATGTACATAAAC